>JAGWBG010000181.1:4047-4990 GCA_021296015.1 Dehalococcoidia bacterium
GTAGCCATACGCCCCCATGCCTATCGTCATTGTCATGTCTGACCACCTCTATGCGGTCATTTCAGACACGTCCATCCTCTACAGGGCTGTGGACTACGCGTATTATAGCTCGGACGCTTGTGACGGGAAAGTCGTACAGAAGCATCCGAGTGCCCTCGTATGGAAGCCTCCAGGCTTTCAGCAGTCCGATGAAGCCTTCTATCGCGCCCCTGAAGAATAGCCAGGGGATGGAGGCCGTTAGCGTTCCGAGCCACGTGGAAAACATGGCACCAAAGACACTGGGTCTGTCCTCGTCCGGCCCGTCAAGCCAATCGCGCCAGCCGGTTGCGACATAGCCTTCTCGGGGGTATTCTCTTACAAGTCTTCCATAATTCAGAGGGGTGTTCTCTCCGGTAAGGCCTCGGTATGCGCCTATGAAGGGGCCGAATATCAGGTAGACCACTGGGAGCGTCACGAGCTTAACAAAACCTGATATGAGCTTCAATCTCATTGCAATCACCAACTTGTAGGTTTCAGTATTGTAGTAGCACTATTTTGCTGGCGTCAAGGCTATTAGCGGGGCTAATATGGGCGTGTTGACGGGCAAATAGCGGGGCGCTTGACCCTACTTTCGGACGACACTACAATATTTCGAGGGGATGGCCTGTTTGACAAGGGTGAAGGGCCGGACCGAGGTGAAGGAATGAGCGAGAAAAGAGTTGGCATCATGGTGGGGGCACCGGTGATTCTGGGACCCAATAGCAATGCCGTTCTGGATTACATCGAGAAGGCCGAGAAGATGGGAATCTCCGCTGCTTGGTGTACTACAAGCATGGCCGGATTGGACGCCCTGACTCTCTTTGCCGGTGCCTCCGGACGTACTCAGCAAATATTATTTGGGACCGCTATTGTGACCTCCTTTCCCCGTCACCCCGTGGTTATGGCCCAACAGGTCCAGGTCATT
>JAGWBG010000181.1:5095-8994 GCA_021296015.1 Dehalococcoidia bacterium
TTGCTGCAAGAGGGATCGGTGGACTTCGACGGACGCTACTATAGCTCCCACAGCAGCATACAAACTCCCGTGGACGTGCCGGTGATGGCCTCGGCACTCCAACCAAAGTCCTTCGAGCTATGCGGGGCCGGGGCCGACGGGGCTATCACCTGGGTCTGCCCCGCGTCATATCTGCGAGACGTGGCCCTGCCCGCCATGAAGGCGGCGGCGGAGAAAGCCGACCGACCCACTCCACCACTGATTTATGGTGGGCCGGCCTGCGTCCATGATAACCCCGACGAGGTGAAAGCAGCCATAAGAGAGGAGCTTGGCCACGTTCGGCTGGCCTTTTACCAGCGTATGCTTGCCGCGGCGGGCTTTCCCGATGCTTTCAACGGGACGTGGAGCGACGCTATGATAGATGCCGTCACTCTGTCGGGCAACGAGTCCCAGGTGAAGGAGCAGATAGAGGGGCTATTCTCCATCGGGGTAACGGAAATCATGGCATGTCCGGTCGCCGCCGGAAGTGACCAGGCGGCTTCTGTGGAGCGTACGCTGCGGTTGTTGGCAGAGGTCTCCATCTCTATGAAAGGGTAATATCTTACGTAAAGGTCAGGACCCGCCTGGGGTTCTCTACCAGGAGGGCTTGTAAGTCATCCTCGGTCACACCCTTGCGACGCATCCTGGGAGCGATATTCTCCAGTATGTGAGCGAAGCCGTGGCCCCCGTATCGCACCAGACGCACCTTGAAACAGATGTCATGGGCAATTACAATCCGGTCTCGGTGTCCGTCTGCGATGAGCCGCCGGATGAAGCCTATACGCTGGGCGTCGCTGGGTATGTCAATATCCGCCAGGGGGTAGTAGGATGATTCCAGCCCGAACAGGTCATACTCCAGATAGCAGCCGCTCTGCGCCAACCGGCTGAGGACGTCGTAACTGAAGACGGTGCGGTCCAGGTGCCCCATGATGGTGCGGCTAATGTCGGCCCTGGCCTCTGACAGTATCTCGATAATCTCCGCGGGGGCCTGTTCGTCCCGGCCCGGGTGGATGAGAATGGCGGCGCCGGTCTCTCTCTGGGCGAAGGCGGCAGCCCGAAGCACCTTCCTCTCGTTGTCGGTCAGGGGCCATGAGCAGCCCAACTCGCCAATAATCCCGGCCTTGACACCGGTATTGTCCACCCCCTCCGTGATTTCTCCCACGATTTGAGAGGCTAGTTGGGACTCGGTACGCTCCGGCATGTCCGACGGGTGTACCATGTCCACGTAAAAGCCGGCTCCCATGATGACGTTCAGACCGGTGGCTCGTGCGATGCGTGCCAGGCCCAGGGGGTCCCGCCCAATGCCGATGGTGGTAGCGTCAACTATAGTGCCTCCCCCGGCCATTTTGTAGCGCATGGCCTCGCGTACCGCCACGTCTTCATCTATCAGATTCAAATTGTCCAGGTTGCTGGTCCAGTTATACTTGATCCACCCCAGGTTATCCAGGGCGACGGGCTGGTATGCCAGCGCCTTCTGACTGGCCTCTTTTGGCTCAACGAACATGCAGGAGAAGTTGATGAGAAGGTGCTCGTGGGTAGTGGTAGCACCCAGACTGTCCGGGGAGACGGGACCGAGCACGGTCTGAGCATATCCCGATAGCGATGACGACATATCAATGCTCCTTGGCGAAGATGAGCGGGCCAACTCGCTCGGAACCCCCACGGCCTTTCGTCTCGATACGGGGTTGTGCCGACACGAGTATCCGCCCCATATATGCAGTCCATAACACACGGGTCCGGGTCACGTAGGTATTGCAGTGTGGTCGGGGTGAGTGGATTCGAACCACCGGCCTCCACGTCCCGAACGTGGCGCGCTAGCCGCTGCGCTACACCCCGATGAGCCATATTATAAACCCATATCCCGGTGTTTCGATAGACCTACGTTCACATATTATAGCGACGGACGCCGTAATATGATGGGGTATAATTAGATGCATAGCTCCCGGCACAATTGTCTGCCCATAGACCCTTTGTCCGGGGCGTATCTCGTAACGCAACGTGGCCCCCGAATGTTCCAAAGAAGGAGATGAGCGATGCCAATACCTTTCAGAAGGCGTTCCGGCGTGGGTGTGGTAGAGATATTTGGGGCTATAGGTGGGGGAGCAAAGGTACAGGAGCAGTCCCGCATCCTGGATAGCCTCCGCAGGGATAAGCGGTTCAAGGCCGTGATAGTTGAGATAGACTCGCCCGGAGGGACCGCCTCGGGTTCCGAGCTACTGTACAACAGCCTGGTGAGGGTGGCCCAGGAAAAACCCGTGGTGGCCTACATCAGGGGCACGGGCGCTTCCGGTGCCTACTACATTAGCTGTGCCGCCAACAAGATAGTGGCGTTGCCATCCTCCCTTGTTGGGTCCATAGGCGTAATATACCTTCGCCCCGTGCTACAGCAGCTACTCCAGAAGCTGGGTGTGAGCTTCTCGGTATACAAGAGCGGAGAGTTCAAGGACATGACGGGCTTCTGGCGCAGTCCCACCTCCCGGGAAGAAGACAAGTTCGCAGGGCTTATAGATGAGATTTACGGCAACTTCATCCACTCGGTGGCTACGAGTAGACGGATGGATGAGGAGAAGGTAAGAGAATACGCCACCGGTGAGGTCTTTACCGGCAGGGGTGCCCATGAGAGAGGCCTTGTGGACGAATTGGGCGATTTCGACCATGCCCTGGACCTGGCGTCGGAGCTGGGCAGGACCCGGCCGAGGCCGATGTGGATAAGGCGCAGGAGGCCGTTCATGGAGCGCTTTATGGGCCGTATCGGAGGCCCGGGGGCAGCTGAAGGATTCGCTTCCCAGCTTGAGCCTGTCCTGAAGGGAGGACTATATTACATGGACTCGTCCCACTTGCTGGAGGGATTACTGGGCGAGGACTGAATCCAAGTCCTCGGAAATGATGAAACCTTCCGTAGAACTTATGTGCTATGATGTAACCCAACTCTCCAACAAGGAGCGGTTTTGATTTAAGAGGGAGCATAGCGCGATGAAGCAAAAGGAAGACTCTGAGATTTGTTGTGTCTGTGGACGAGATGTAAAGCGCGGAAGTGGCCTGTTTGTCAATAGGGTACCCGACTTTAACGATTACCCAACGAAGGTAGATATGGATAGAAGGTTCCCGCATGGTGAATGGATTTGCGTTATCTGTGACAACACTGACTCCGATGGCATAATCCATGATACTGAAGGTATCTAATTTTCTATTCGATTTGAGAATCACTGTCTAAGAATGCTTGGTCGTTTCCTCAAAAGCAGAAAACAAATAAGGTGATGGCGAATGAGCATCAGAGAACCCCAAATAGAGGAGGTTCTTGCCACATATCCTGATATTTGTGCGGAACTGATAGGGGTTAAGGAAGAGTTAGTTCTTATAAGTCGCCAGAAGATTCTGCCTTAGGAGGACCGCTTGGATCTTCTGTTTACCCACGGCTCCCATCTCATACTTGTGGAATTGAAAGTTGTTCCCTTTAGGGAGGGGTTCTTGGAACAAACACGAAGCTATTGGGAACAACTCCCCCTCATCCTAACCTTCTCCAACCAGGGGAGAAGGCATTTGAAAACATCTTCTAGCCCTTCATCTACACGCACGTCTGTTATATATTATGGTCAGGATTGCTCTCCGAGACCATACCCCGACTCCCCCTATCTAGACCTCTTGTCTTATATTGTGATACACTTCACAAAAGCCCTTTGGGGTGCGAGTCGGGCATCGGGAATGTATCATAAGAAGGCCGAGGAGGGCAGGAGCGTATGAGTAAAGGGGCCGAGTTTAGAAAACTGCTTTCGGAAGAGCCTTACGTTTACACCAGCGGCGTCTACTCGCCCATCGAGGCGAGAATCGCCGAAGAGGTGGGCCTCAAATGTGTCTACATGAGCGGCTACTCCTGCGCTGTG
>JAGWBG010000182.1 GCA_021296015.1 Dehalococcoidia bacterium
CCGGTCGGGAATTTCTTCCGGGTGACCAACGTGACTGTTCCATTGGGTCACCGTGGAGAACATAGCGAGTTGGTCCTTGATTTCATGCACTGCGCCCACGCCCTGTCTGTACAGGTCCTCCTCGGCGGTGCTGGTGATGTTCAGTACCGGAGAAGAGCCAAAGTAGGCCTCGCCCATGCCGCCCATGGAGTTGGCTGCCCCGGGGCCGGTGCTGGTCAAACACACTCCGGGTTTGCCCGTTGTCCGGGCGTAGCCGTCGGCCATCAGGGCAGCAGCGTGTTCGTGTCGAGTGCTTATGAACCGAATCGCGTCCGTATGGTCGTACAAGGCATCGTAGACATTCATCATGTGGGTGGAGATGATGCCGAAGATGGTGTCCACTCCCTGGGCCCTCAGGGATTCTATAACGGCCTGACCTCCCTTTAGCTGTGCCATGAGCCAACCTCCATTTCAAACTCAGCGCCATGTTCGGGGGCTGATGAGTGGGAATGAGCGCCGCCATGCTCACCTATACGTGGCCCTCCATGAGTAGCTGCCTTACCTGGGGCACCAGATTGCGCGCCCTGTCTGCAACTTCGGCCTGACTCACGCCCGTAATTGGGTGGGGGCATACCAGATAAGGAAAGTCGGACACACCTAGAAGCCGTGTGTATGCCTGTGCAGTCCTTTCAAAGACATGGGTGATTATGGTGGCCGTGGGGATTCCCTGGCTCTCCAGCGATATTCCGTCGTGCATACTGCCCGACGAGCAGCCCCCTCAATCTCCTACCCCTGTTATCACAATATCGGAGTGCTTGAGAAGCTCGGCAGTTACCTCCGGCTTGGGAGGCAGCGCTGCGGAGTGCTTCTTTGTGTAGAATATGTCGGCAAATTCGAACTCCTCGTCAAGTGCGCCGGCTATGATGCGCAGAATGAACTCCGAGTTGACTTTTGAGTTATCCAGCAGGCCCAGACGCTTGCCCCGCAAATCAACGGGACGAGGGGCAAGGCCCATTGGGCGCGGGCCCGGGTCATCGCCGGTGGGGTCTACCAGGCGGACAGTGGGGTGCTGCAAAGCGGCCATTTCGTCCTCCCCTGTTTGCTAGCGATTGGGTGTGCGGATAGGAACAGTTGTAGCCAGGACTCCCGAGTAGTTCATTATGACTTCGCTGTAGCTGCCGCTATCGCCTCCCGCTTTCATTATGAGAATGTCCTCCGGAGAGGAGGCGGCATATACACGAGTTGACTCGTCCTCCGGCGTGGGGTCTCCTATGATGGCCCCGAGCCTCTTGAGGTGAGCACGGCTGCGCCAGGCCTTCTCCCAGACGTATTTCTGCATCTCAGGTCTGTCCCAGCCGTGGCGTGCCAGTATATCCGAATGCCAGTGGCCGACCACCCAGAACCAGCGGTACCCGAAGGTTGCCATCCCGTGGGACGCCATCACCTCGGCAACGGCATCCATCACGCTCTCAGGCGTTGTGCCATAGCGGTTGCACACCATCTCGGGGTCCTGTACGGTCGCAACCGGCACGGTCGAGTCCTGTGGGTCGAAACCGCGAGCAACGTGGAGTGGGGGCCAGGGGCTATGCTCTTCGTCCTCGCCGAAGCACACGCCGTGTTTCGTCAGAGATCCCATACACCCCCGGTCGAGAATCCCCGGGCGCTGCTCGAACACGTTGATGAGGATGAGACGCACGGCTCGCCCGATGGTAGTGTTGGCCCGGTTGCCGGGACTGAAGAGGTCATCGGTACAGTTCAGACCTATTTGAGACCGGATGGGGCCGTTCACCAGCAGCAGAGCGCTGGCGGAGTTGGTGGTGCAGGCTGACTCATGGATGCAGTTGGCGTCATACTGGAACAGGGCCTCCATTGCGGCCAGGACAACGGGGAAGTATTCTGGTAGACAACCGGCCATGACGGTGTTGGCGGCGGCCTGTTCGGCAGTGAGGACCCGCCGACGCACGGGGACCTCGCCTAGAACCTGCTCAGGGGATAGACCGACGTGGTCCAGCATTTCGGCTACCCGGTCGGAAGTCGGGGGCACCACCGGGAGACCATCGGTCCAGCCCCTCTTGTAGCACTCCTCGATGGCAGTCAGAGAGTCCGGGACTTCATCGGTAACGCCACGCCTATTCGCAACCACGGAATCTCCTCCCCTTCGCTCGGACCAGGCATCGTGTGGCTAATGACGAGTATAGTGGCGCACCCCGACGGTGTCAATTCTCTCCGGCCTTGCTCAGGCTTGGGGCAGGCCCTCCTGAGGCGAGCCGCCACCGCCGTCTCCCTGGGTGAGTTCCGGGACGGAAGACCCGGTAGCCGAGTCTTCCGAGCTCTCCAAGCTGTCAGTACCTGTCGCAGTAGGCCGCCACACCAGGGGTGTTAGCATTATCACGAGGACCATCAGGAAGAGGCCGGTAACGGCGCTGATACCGATGGCTACCTGCGGGTTCAGAAGGGAGGCCACTGCCCCCATCTGTATCATGCCCAGAGGCCCGACTCCAATGCATAGGCCGAGAACCCCTAGGGCCATTCCTCGCCTCTCGGGTGTGGCTGAAATGAGTATGATGGTGCTCTGCATGGTGCCGAAGCCGGCCGTGCCCAGCCCGACCACCATCAACATGACGAAGGACAGGGGATACCAGGGTGACAGAGCGAAGAACAGCAGCCCCGCCAGGTACAGCGAGCTACCCAGAGCAAAGATGCGTCCGTGGTATCTGGTAGCCCCTATGTAGACCATTAACGATGCTCCCAGGAGGCTCCCTATCCCATGGGCCGAGATGAGGATACCTGTGAGGCCGGGACCCACCTCCAGGTGGTCTTTGGCCACCACAGGAAACATCTGCATGGCGCTGAACCCCATGAAATTCATGATTAGAGTGATGATTAGCACCCCACGGATGGTGCTGTTCTGCAAGGAGTAGCGGAGGCCGCCGGCAAAGCTCTGCAACAGGGGCTGCTGGCCCGTGGACGACCTGGATATACGGCTTTTGACCCGGATGATAGTGAACACTGCAAGGACATATACGGACATCAGGAACAGGTAGGCTCCAGTGAAATCCGCTACCTCAATGAGGAGGCCGGCCATTAGCGGGCCTACAATGGTCCCTATTGTGAAGGTTATGGTCTCCAGAGACATGGCCCTTACCACGTTTTGCTGCCCGACCAGGTCGTAGATGAATGAATGGCGGGAGGGTACATCGGTTACAAATGCCCAGCCCAGGACCAGGGTAGTTATGAGTAGGTGCCATAGTTGAAGCCAGTCGGTAACGAGCAGCACAAGTAGGACTATCATTACCAGTACGTTGATGCTGCGGGACGCTACCATGACACGCCAGCGATTTACACGGTCGGCGATAAGGCCGGCAAATATTCCGAAGATCAGCCAGGGCATGAATCGCAGCGAACCAACCAGAGCTACCCACCAGGCGGAGTCGGTCAGTTTCAGCACCAGCAACGCCAGTACCACCACGTCCATGAACATGCAGGTGTTGTTCAGGGCGGCTGAGGACCATAAGTACCTGTAGTCCCTAATCTGGAATAAACTCCAGGCAGGGACTCTTGGCCTTTTGATAGGGTCCGGTCCGGTTGATGCTTGGCTGTGGTCCATCACACTCGCTTTGAGCGGAACGTGAATCTATTGCAAATCAACGGGAGTGTATTCCCCGACGAGTCTAGTGTCAACGTGTCCTCAAAGCGCTCAAATGGCAAATGTTCAGTGATGGAGATTTGCCAATCAGAAGGCTGAAAGATAAGCGCCAGAAGGGCCGTTTACCATTTCTACGATGCCCCCTGGCACAATTTGTTCGGGTGGCCGATTTCGGGCTTCAGCTTGAAGTCGGGGCCACGGGCGTCCCCTTTCAGACCCCTATTGTACCAGTGTCAGGGATGGGGTATGACGCCACATCTCTACTGATGCTCGGCTTGATAGAGCGCATTGCGGACGACATGACCTGGCAACGCTCCGGTGTGCTTGCCATTTTCGATAAGCACTTCGCCGTTGAC
>JAGWBG010000183.1 GCA_021296015.1 Dehalococcoidia bacterium
CACAAAGGCGTCTATAATAAGGCCCTTCTCGATAGCGGCCTGGGAGTCTGCCCGCACCGCATTCATCATCTTCTCAGTAGGCTTTGTATGCCCGCCGACGGACCCGACGTCAGCTTTAATTATCGAGAGCGTGATTTTCATGGTTCCTCCTTGTTTGGGATGGGAGCAAGGACAAATCTACCGTTCCAGTGTAGCAAAGGAGGCAATCGAATGTCAACGACAATGACGGTAACTTGATATGTTGCATTGATAACGTGTGATAATACGGAATGAGATAGCCTTTCAATATATGTAAACTGACCATATAATTACCGATACGGTAATACCAAGCCGGTTGGATAGCCCCGCCTAGTATCCCCAGGATGGCTGGTACTCGCCAAAGACTTCGCGAAATACATCCATCATCTCCCCCAAGGTGGCATAAGACTTGGCCGCTTCCACCAACAGGGGCATGGTATTCCGGGAACCCCTGGCAGCCTCTTCCAAGGCGTTCAATTTCTCCTTCACGTCCCGGCCGTCCCTCCGGCGTCGTACTTCGTTGAGGCGGCGGACGTGGTGTTCCTCTCCCGCCCTGTCCACTCTCAACAAGGGAATATCCGGCGTCTTCTCGGACACGTACTCGTTGACGCCAACGGTTATGCGCTCCTTGCGGTCCGCCTCCAACTGGTAGTGATAGGCGGCGTCGGCAATCTCCCGTTGCAGGAAGCCGGTCTCGATTGCATTTATCACGCCACCCATATCCTCTATGCGGCGAAAGTAACCGTAGGCTCCTTCTTCAACCTGACTGGTCAGAGTCTCCAGGTAGTAGCTCCCCCCCAGCGGGTCCACAGTATCGGTGACGCCCGTTTCGTGGGCAATAATCTGCTGGGTCCTGAGGGCAAGGAGAGCGGCATCAACGGAAGGCAGCGCCCAGGCTTCATCCAGGGAGTTGGTGTGAAGGGACTGGGTCCCCCCAAGGACGGCAGCAAGGGCCTGCAGGGCTACCCTGACGACATTGTTCTGGGGTTGCTGGGCTGTGAGGGTCCAGCCGGCGGTCTGTGCGTGGGTACGCATCCACATGGACCGAGGATTGCTCGCGTGGAAGGTCTCCTTCATTTCATTGGCCCAAATCTTGCGTGCCGCCCTGAACTTGGCAATCTCCTCAAAGAAATAGTTGTCCACGTTGAAGAAGAAGCTCAGCCTGGGAGCGAACTCGTCTATGTCCAGACCCCTCTCCAGGCACCATCTCACGTACTCGAAGCCGTCTGCCATAGTGAAGGCCAACTCCTGGACCGCGGTGGCTCCTGCCTCCCTTATGTGGTAGCCGCTGATGCTGATTGGATTCCATTGGGGCATATATCTGGTGGCGAACTCCATTGTGTCTACCACCAGGCGCATGGAAGGCTCAGGAGGGAAGATGTACTCGTTCTGAGCTATGTATTCCTTGAGTATATCGTTCTGGATCGTCCCTCCCAGCTTATCAATCTGTGCCCCACGTTTTTCGGCTGCTGCTATATACATCGCCCATATAATAGCTGCGGGGCTGTTTATAGTCATAGACGTTGTTATCCGGTCCAGGGGAATTTCATCGAAGAGTAGCTCCATGTCTGCCAGTGAGGAGACGGCTACGCCGCACTTGCCAAACTCGCCGGCCGCCTGGGGCGCGTCGGTGTAGTAGCCGTAAAGGGTGGGCATGTCAAAGGCGACGCTGAGTCCCGTCTGGCCATTCTCAAGGAGATATTTGAAGCGAGAGTTGGTGTCCTCGGCTGTACCGCACCCGGCGATCATTCGCATCGTCCACAGTCTGCATCAGTAGCCCGTGGGATGGACTCACCGCAGAAAGGGGTACTCGCACGGCAGACCAATATCCCGTATGTAGTCTGTATTCTCTAGGCTGCTGGGCGTATAGACCTGTTCAACCGGTATTTGAGAGCGGGTCTTGTAGGCCGGTGTGCTGTGGGAAGCCGCGGCATTGGCATCTCGCCATCGGGCCTCTTCTTCCCTTAGCCTCTTGGCATCTTCCGGAGAGAGCAAAGCCTACACCTCCTTTTGATGTATGGTTTATGTATGGATATATATGCGATTGGCCTTGGAGACTTTTCACCCACATCCCGGGCTTCTCCCCTCGAGGGTGAATGGGTTTTTCAAGGGTCTCCCTTGTTGGGATAGTCTGGACCAGGTTATGGCCGTACCGTCCGCCTTCGCAGGGGTACTCCCAATGCCACCAGAAACATGACGCTCTTTCCGGCGGCGTGGGGCGAGAAAAAGGCGGTCACGTCATCGTCGAAGAAGGTGAGGCCGGAGGCACCAAGTCTCTGGGCATAGGCTGCCAGATATAGCTTTCCCCCGATAATTCCTGCCTCCAATTCGGCTGCCCTGTATCCCCGGTTTCCGTATCTCTCGAGGATGGGCTTCAGGTCCGCCAGGAAGAACACGTCAACGCTGGCGTCGGCGGGCAGTGCTTGTTGCAACCCCAGGTATCCGGCGGCCCGTCGCAGGTTACCCTCATCCAATTGCTCCAGGGCATTTTTGTCTCGATGAAAGACGTAGGACCCGGGTGCCAGGCCATCCACGCTATGCACCACCAGATAGAGGTCATTCATCGTTACCCCGCCGGGGTTGAGGAAGTCCGCCGGGACCCCGCGAGTGGCCTGGCAGAGCACCGTGGAAAGCTGCTCAAAGCTGATGGCTTTGTGAAGGAATTGCCTGGTTGAGCCGCGACGTTTAATCACCCGTTCAGTCGTATCGGGAGGCATCTTGTCATCGTCGTAGGGTCGGAGGGCGAACATCTGGCCCGAAGGGTCTGGCATGGCGGTTACGGGTGTGGTGCCGTCATGCCATGCCACCGTCTCCACTTCCGTAGCAAGGGACGAAGCTTCATGCATTATTCTGATTTCCGGATAGTCAACCTCAGTTTGGGAGAGACGCACAGTGTTCAGGGTGAGGGGGAAAGCCTCCTGTGCTGCCGGGGCAGGCGGGTCGGGGTTGTGCCCAAGGGGTACGAGGCTGAGGGCGACCTCCCGCTGCGTATCGAGACTCAATAGCTCATTTACCTGGCCGTCTTCGAATCCACCCACGACTCTGGCCGGAATTCTGTGAGCGCTTGCAATGGCCAGTAGATTGGCGAGAATAGTCCCGTTGTCCCAAAAACAATGGCGGTAGGTCCGCGCCCGATATTTCCACGCGTTACGCCAGAAAGTTCCCGTGCAGACCAACACCGCAGGTGCGCTTGCTGTGGCAGGCTCATTCCCCGTGGCCCTCACAAGATTGCCGCGGTAATCTCCTTCTCTCAGCTTTCGCAATGCGAAGTCATGGGCGTCGAAGTGGTATATCCCTGCGTCCAAGTCCGGGAGGTCGCCGCAGACCAGGTATAGCTCAATGTGATACAGAGCGCCCGTACAGGCTGCCGCCCGAAAGAGCATCTGCCCACCCGAATATGCAATCCGCTTGGTGACACCGGCCGAGTGATAGAAGATGCTTGCGAGAGTCCCTAAATCCGGCAGGCAGTCCCCATCAAGATGAAGGCCCGTTGAGGCGACTGCGGAGAGAGCCGGGGTTTCCGTCGGCGGGAATTCTCCGGGCAAAGGGATTGGCTCCAGGTCCGGGTATATCTTGAAGGGGAGGGGCTGGTTGTCAAAATCCAGGTAATGGGCATCGTTATGTATGCTCCATAGGGAGTGCTTCGTACCGTTGTGGTAGGCCCAGGCAGCTTCGGTGTCTCGATTGTTCATAGGACGTTCGGCGTTATGTGTTGGCGTGTTCGGGTAGGGCTGACCACCCCGGCTTCCAACGGTAAGTGGTCTTCGAAGTATCACATATCCCTGGTGTCCGTTGGCAATTATAGCATAGCACAATCACCCTGCGGGGGATGGCGGTCGGGAGTAGTGCGTCTGATTAACGTAGACCTTCCTACAGCAGAACGCTACAATTGGGCGAAAATTCTACAAAAGCCGATAATAGATGGGGGGAAGGACATGGACCTG
>JAGWBG010000184.1 GCA_021296015.1 Dehalococcoidia bacterium
GCCGACGGATATACGGGAACTGGTCGAGCGTTACGAGGAGAGTGGAGCAGTAATGCCTCTGGAGCGTTTCCCCCAACTCGCGGAGATAGTCTCTGGGCATCAATAGGTGAGTCAAAGGCGGCTCATTCCGGGCTGACTTATCTTCTCGGAGAGGCTACACCCAGACCAACGGTTGCACCCTCAAGCGCTTTCATTATATAGTGTGCCCATTCGGCATACCGAAGGCGAGCTTCCAACACACGAACTAGAAGAGGAGGTATATCATGCAAGTCGGCGTCATATTTCCACAGACTGAGATTGGAGCCGATCCGGTTGCAGTAAGAGATTTTGTACAGGCAGCAGAGGACCTTGGGTATGGACATCTGGTTATCTTCGATCACGTCTTGGGGGGTGACGCTCAACATCATCAGTGGTTAAACGAACGCCCCTACACGTCTAAGGACACTTTTCACGAGCCTTTTGTGGTCTTCGGTTATATGGCTGCCATCACCAAGCGTTTGGAATTGGTGACGGCCGTGATTTTACTGGGACAGCGCCAGACTGCCCTGGTAGCGAAAGAAGCCGCGGAGGTGGGATTTCTTTGTGGCGTGAGATTGACGGTGGGAATAGGCACCGGCTGGAACCATGTGGAGTAGGAGGCCCTTGGTCAAGACTTCCATTATCGAGGTCGTCGTAGTATTGAGCAGATTAACCTGCTGAGAGCCTTGTGGACCGAAGATGTGGTCAACTTCAAAGGCCGGTGGCACCAGGATACCTATGCGGGTATCAATCCACCGCCCGTGCAGCGGCCTATACCCATCTGGCTGGGCGGCAGTGCTGAGGCAGTTGTTCGTAGAGTCGGACGTATCGCGGACGGCTGGTTCCCACAGTTCAATCCCGATGACAAAGGTCGGGAGATTCTTGAGCGTATGCACAACTACGCACGCGAGGCGGGACGTGACCCCTCAACTATAGGGATTGAGGGCCGGGCCAGCGTAGCAGAAGGCCCACCTGAAGTCTGGGTTAAGAATGCAAGAGCTTGGGAAGGTCTGGGAGCAACCCATGTCTCCCTGAACACCATGAGGGCGGGACTGAGTAGCCCGCAACAGCACATAGACGCGATTCGGCAGTTCAAGGAAGGGATGGACGGCTAGGGATATTCAGCCAATTTCGTATGGCTTTGTATGGGAAGGAGATGAACTATGCAGATAGTTCGAGTCTACTCTGGTGATGACGGCGAGTCCCACTTTGAGGACTTGACCCCCGACCAACTGGCTGAGATAGCCCCAAGGATTGGCGATGGTCCGATAATGCTGAACCGGAGCCAAGCCCAGTCTTTTTCCGATTATCACAACGCGCCCCGCCTCCAGTATGTGGTATTCATGGCCGGCGAGGTAGAGTTTGAAGCCGCCGATGGTAGCAAGAGGCGTATGGGCCCTGGCGACGTGCTGGTGGCTGAGGACCTGACGGGCCATGGCCACATCGCTCGAGGCGTCGGTACAGAGTCGCGGATGTCCCTCGCCGTACCTCTGGCACCGGGGCCGTGATGCGCTGCCTTCCGTGCCACCAATTACCAACAAGCCTTGCTTAACATAAAGGGAGGGTAGTATGCCGGAGATTCATCATCTCATTACCGGTTTTCATGTGAACACTGACCAGGGGAACCTAGGTTTCTCTACAGTAGCGCTCATTCGCGGCCAGAACAACATCCTAGTGGATGTGGGCCACAAGGGCCGTGCGAATCATCTTAGGGATGCTCTGGCCCAAGCGCAGATCAGGGAAGAAGACATCAACATGATAATCCTGACCCACTCCCACTGGGACCATTGCCAGAATACGGACATGTTTCCCAACGCCAAGATACTCATGCATCCCCGAGAACTGGAATACGCAACATCTCCCAAGAAAGGCGACCTTGCAACGGCCAGGTATTTCGTGGGTGCATTGGAGGGCGGGGACGTGGAGGAGGTGGCGGAAGACGCCGAGATAGAGCCGGGAATCCAGATTCTCGAAACACCGGGACACACCAGAGGACATATAAGCGTGCTGGTGGAGACTCGTCAGGGACTCGTGGCCGTGTCGGGTGATGCCCTGCCCTGGGCTAATTCGGTGATTACCGGTATGCCTTCTGTGATTTTCTGGGACGAGGTTGAGGCGGGAGAGAGTATAAAAAAGCTGCTGAATACCTCCCGTTCCTTCTACCCCGGACATGACCGTCCCTTCAATCTGGGCGAGCGCAACGCGGTGCGGTACATAGGTGGCGCAGACAGTCTGAGAATGTTGCTGAGTCACGATGGAGTGGGAGACATCACAATTAAAGTAGCCCCCGACGCCCCTACTATGCCCAGGATTATAGAATAGGCAACGCCCCGCCTGTTAGCCTACAAATATATCCAGTGGCAGGAAGGCGGAGACTACAAAATTGGGCACGTCCACTATCTCGCTCAGCTTCAGGTCCACGGCAACGCTACAGATGCAGTAAGCCTGCTCCCTGGACCAGCCCCGCTCCATGAGCAGATTAATCATGTTCAGCAAGGCGTTTCTTGCTGCCAGAGTAGCGTTCTCCGCCTCGTTTACCCCCCCATCTGTGATACACATACCCGTGGTCGCAAGGAAGCGTCGCGGGGCCGCCATCTCGGGGCTGATGAAGTAATCGTCTCGCTCAAACATGGGGAAACGTAGATTGCGCCGGGCAGCTTCACCCTTCCGGACCTGGAAGCTGACGTGTAGGGTACAATCCATCTCAACGGCCGTGCCGCAGCACTCGGAGTCCCCCTGGGCGTAGTGGGCGTCGCCCGCGGAGAAGAGTGCCCCTTCAGTGAATACTGGCAGCAACAAGCGCGTGCCGGCAGTGAGCTGTTTAATATCCAGGTTGCCGCCGTTCTCCCTGGGTGGCACAGTGCGTAGCCCCTCAGAAGCAACCGGCTCGGTAGCGGGTACGGCACCGCTTGGCTCAGGCCCTAGCACGGCCCCACCGCGACGGCGTAGCTCATCCTCACGCAGGAGTATCTCCTGACGCAGACTCCTGGAAGGGGCAATCCCGATGGTTCCCATGAATGGCGCTCCGGGCACCCGCACGCCGGGCAGCTGCTGAGACTCGGCATAGCTGCTATTGATGTTCCAGTGCACGACGTACGGGTCAAGAAAAACGTCTCGAAGGAACCCGAAGCCGGGTATTATGCAGGTGAATCCCCATCCGGCGGACTCGATGCTCAGTATATTCACTTCTAAAAGGTCTCCGGCCTCAGCACCTTTCACATAGACGGGTCCGGTTAGTGGGTGCACGAGGTTGAGGTTTACGTTACGCAAGTCGTCAGGCCTGGACCTGGGAGTGATTTCCCCGTCCAGGGCGTTGCGAGTCTGCATTACGACCTCTTCTCCGGGGTCCGCCTCCACCGCCGGTGGTATATCCGAGTGCCATCGGTTGTGACCCTTGGTAGGTTCGTCGGCGCATCGCTTGGAGTAGTCCATCTCAATGGTTTTCAACTCGTCCTCCTGAATCTGAAAAGTTGGGCAAGCATCGGCATTATAGCCTACATCAAAGACAGAGCCTAGCCCCTGATAGATGGTGTCTACTCCATCAGCAATAGGTCAGGCACAAAGCGAATCACCCTGAAGCCCTCAGCATAGTCCAGGTGGGCCCGTTCACCCATCCGTTGAGCCCCCGTAGGTATCCACTGCCTGGCCCTTTCGGGGTCGGTAATCTGACTGGCGTGCTTGAGAAGGGTCTGTAGCTTCAACTCCAAGGTCTCACTGACATCTACAAAGGTATCCGGCTCCTCACTGCCCCACAGGTAGATTTCCTTCGCTAAGTGGGGTTCAAGCCCATCTTCGGTAACGTGCTCTGAGAAATGGTGACGCCGCCATGCGTAGGTGAAAGCGGCATCCACAGTGACCTGGCCGCTAATCCGGTGGTCGCGATGGGTATGGCTCTTGCTTCTGAAAGGGTCCAGACACATCACCACTTCGGGTTTATGCC
>JAGWBG010000185.1 GCA_021296015.1 Dehalococcoidia bacterium
AAGTGGATGACGTGCGGTCCGGGCCGAGGATTATCCAGTTTGGTCTGGTGCCGGGCTGGGTGAAGCTGTATCGGAACTCCAAGTCCGCCAAGTCCGGGGCCAACGAGCCGTCCCTGGAGGATGCAAGCCGGGTGAAGGTTCAGGACATAGTGGCACGACAGACGGACCTGGCCCTTGCTCTCAAGACTCGCTATCTGCGCATTGAAGCCCGGTGCCCGGTGAGGCCCTGGTGGGTCTGGAGGTGCCCAATCCGTGTCCCCGTTCGGTTGTGCTCAGGTCGGTGGTGGAGAGCGAGCCCTTTCAGAAAATCGCGGCCAAGAACGGGCTGCCTGTGGCCCTGGGTGAGGATACGGCGGGGGAGCCGGTGGCCGGAGACCTCAGCGGCCTTCCCCACCTCCTCATCGCCGGAGCTACCGGCAGCGGAAAGAGCGTCTGCACAAATACCATCGTCTCGTCCCTGCTCCTGACCAACGGGCCCGACAAGCTGCGCATGGTTATGGTGGACCCCAAGCGAGTAGAGCTTACGCCCTTTAACGGGATACCCCACCTCGTGACCAAGGTAATAGTGGACACGGACGAGGTGCTGTCGGTCCTGCGGGCCATGCAGAACGAGATGACCCGCCGCTACAGGCTATTGGAGGAGATAGGCGCAAGGAACCTGGAGGCGTACAACAAAAAGTCCAGCGTTCACATGCCCTTCCTGGTGATTATCATTGATGAGTTGGCCGACCTGATGATGGCTGCCTCATACGAAGTGGAGCATAGCTTGGTGCGCCTGGCCCAGTTGGGTCGGGCAGCCGGCATCCACCTTATCGTGGCCACCCAGCGCCCCTCGGTGAAGGTGGTCACCGGACTGTTGAAGGCCAACGTGCCTGCCAGAATAGCCTTCTCGGTGGCCTCCCAGGTGGACTCCAGAGTAATCCTGGACACGGGCGGAGCCGAGAAGCTGATGGGCAAGGGGGACATGCTTCTCCTCAACTCCGATTCCCCCAAGCCCAGACGGGTCCAGGGCACCTACGTGAGCGACCTTGAAATAGAGAAGCTGGTGGAGTTCTGGAAAAAGCAGTCCGGCCCACCGGTGCCGGAGATACCCCTGGACGAGAGCTATCCCCCCGAATCTGGCCCTGATAGTGAAGAGGAGGAGGACGAGGATGATGTCCTGGACAAGGCCCGTGAGCTTGCCGAGAGGTATCAAAACCTCTCAGCATCCGTGCTCCAGCGCCGGCTCCAGGTAGGATACCCCAAGGCCATGAAGCTGATGAAGCAGTTGGAGGAGGAGGGGCTGGTCTCTCCCGCACATGCCCGGACATAAGGACTGATTGGGGAGGGGGAATCATGTCGTCCTGCCGGACACTGACCCCTTCCCTTGCTACGGTTTTCGGTGTACCATTGGATTACGAGGTATGAAAGGCCGGGTAAGGTCCTTCATACCTTCTTCCGTTCAGCATTGACCTAATCGTGAGGAGCCTCCGTGAGAAATCTGTCTGAATATCTTGTACACCTTCTGCGAAGGGGCACTACCCTTGACCGGAGCTATTTGTCCGTATTGCGAGACCATTGCCTCGTATGTGAAGAGGTTATCAGCGAGGCGCCTCTGTACCTGAAATACCGCCTATGCCCTTACTGCCGCTTTCACTACAGCCTCACCGCGCGGGAGCGTATCGAGTTGCTGGTGAACAAAGGCAGCTTCAGGGAAACCAACAGGTCTATCGCATCCCTCTACCCATTGTCCTTCTCCAGCCGGGGCTCCTACACCAACCGCCTTTCCCAAGCCCAGACGAGAACGGGCCTTACGGAAGCCGCTATTACTGGAGGATGCACTATCGCCGACAGCCATGCGATGATAGTGGTGCTGGACTTCGGTTTCATGGGTGGCAGCATGAGCAGCGTGGTCGGGGAAAAGGTGGCCCTGGCCTTCGAGTCAGCTGCCAAACGGGAGTACCCCCTTGTGGCCCTGGTCAGTGGAGGAGGCGCTCGCATACAGGAGGGGGTCCTCTCGCTGATGCAGATGGCCAAGACCGTGGCAGCAGCCAATCGGTTGAAGGATAAAAATGTCCCCTTCATAGTGGTGCTTTCAAATCCGGCAACCGGACAGGCGTATGCCAGCTTTGCCAATCTGGCGGATCTTATCTTCGCCGAACCCGGCTCTCTCATTGGCCTTGCGCCGATGAAAACCCTCAGGGAGGCGTCGAGGAGGCCCCTACCATTGGACGCCCACACCGCCGAAGCACACCTGGAACATGGCCTGCTGGATAGTGTGGTTGACCGTGAGGAACTGAGGGCAAAGCTGTGTACTGTTCTGGACATACTCGGCCCACAGCGCAGCTCCCGAACGGACGGCAAGCGCAGTGTAAAGCTGACCACCGCCGACGGGGCAAATAGGGGTGCCGAGGCAGACCAAGCTGTGAAAATTGCAAAGAACCCGGCGCGCCCTTCCTCTCTCATGTATATACTCTCAATCATTGAGGTGTTTATTGAGCTTAGGGGAGACCGTGTAAGCGGTGACGACAGGTCCATAGTCGGGGGCCTAGGCTATCTGAATGGCGAAAGGGTGGTGATCATAGGCCAGGAGCGGGAAGTGTGTGACACGGGGGGTCTGTACCATACTTATCCAGAGGGATTGCGCAAAGCGCGTCGCCTCATCGGTCTTGCCGCCAGGTTCAAGCTGCCGGTTATAACTCTGATAGATACCCAGGGTGCCCATCCCGGCTTGGAGTCTGAAGAGCAGGTCGTGGTCAACGCCATCGCCACCACCCTCTCCCTTATGGCCGAGGTGCCCGTACCGATAGTCTCGGTGATAGTAGGCGAGGGAGGCAGTGAAGGCGCCCTCGCGCTGGGGAAAGCGGATGCCGTGCTTATGCAGCAATACGCCATTTACTCCCCCATTTCGCCGGGACAGACTGCCAGCAGGCTCTACCGCAACCCCTCAAGTCGCAGGGAAGATGTACAGGTCCCCGTACTCACAGCCCATGACTGCAAAGAGTTGGGCATCATAGACGAGGTCGTGAGGGAGCCGGAGGGAGGCGCCCATAACAATCTCCATGAGGCGGCCCTGGAGCTACAACTGGCCTTGGCAAGACAGTTCGCCGCTCTGGGCAGGATTTCCTCCAAGAAGCTGGTGAAGAACCGATATAAGAAGTTCAGAAATATGGGTGAATACACCAGCCATTCCAAGGCTGCGGTTCGCAGAGAAGTCTCTTTGTTAGAGCATATCGTGCTTAAAGATCAGGCGGACAAGAAGGGCAAGCCCAGGAAAAAGGCCGAGGAGGAGTTGGCCGAGAGGTGAACTTTTGAAGCACTACCGGCGGAGTCCTAGTCCGACTCTTTTCCGAGGGCATTCAGGCTGCCCTTGATATTTTCGAGAATCCCCCGGTACTCATCCATAACCTCAGAGTTGGCCAGAACGGTAGGCTTGGAAGTATCCCTGTAGTCGGGCCTGAGGGCTATGGAACCCAGCAAGGGAAGGCCCATCTCTTGGGCCAGAACATCGCCCGCTCCTTGGCCGAACATCTCGCCGGTGTAGTTTTCCACAACCCCCAGAACGTTCACCTTCAGCTTTCTTATCATGTTGATGCACCGTTTGGCATCCAGGTTAGCCAGGTGTTGGGGTGTGGTTACTACCACGAAGCCATCCAGGGGCAACGCTTGCATGACAGTCAGGGGTGCGTCCGATGTACCCGGGGGAAGGTCAACCACAAGATAGTCCAAGTCGCCCCAGGCAGTCATCTGGAGGAACTGGTTGATGGCGTTGTGAATCATGGGGCCTCGCCAGATGATGGCTTCCTCCTCGTTCTCCTGAAAGAAGGCCATGGAGACCACCTTCACACCGAAGCGCTGAGAGGGAATGATTTCCTCATTTTTGTACGCGGGCTTGTCCGAGATACCCATGACCCTGGTGACGTTTGGGCAGTCTATATCCACATCCAGG
>JAGWBG010000186.1 GCA_021296015.1 Dehalococcoidia bacterium
CGTTGCGACCGGACTCAACGGAGTTCTGGATGGCATCTAGTCAGGAGGGATTTACGTGGACCTTTACACAAGCAGGCCCACCCTCATCCGGCAAATCGAGCCTATGTTCCGGCAGAAGGGTGCCCACGTACTTGATGCACCAGTGAGCGGAGGAAAGACCGGAGCAGCGACCAGGAATCTGGCGGTGATGGTAGGAGGGGAACAGGAGATTTACGAGCGTATCAAACCGTTACTCGACGCTTTTGGGGACAAGGTATTCTACGCCGGGAGCGTCGGAGCAGGGAGCGTCTGCAAGCTGGTACAAAACATGATTGCGCACGGGATACGCCAAGCCATCGCAGAGGGCCTGACCCTTGGGGTGAAAGCAGGGGAGGATGCGGAATCCCTGTGGGAATGTGTGCGACGAGGTTCCGTTGGACGTATGAACGGCCTCCACGAGGCGCTCCCGCGCACGGTTTTCCAGGGCCGCTTTGAGCCGCCCAGCTTTGCCCTCGGACTGGCGCGAAAGGACATTGGACTTGCTACAGAGCTGGCCAAGGAGTTCGACGTGCCTATGCCCATAGCGAACCTGGCGGAGCAAATTTCCATCCAGGGAATGAACCGGGGATGGGGAGAGATGGATAGCAACGTCACCTTCCTGTTACAGGAGGAGCAATCCGGGGTAGAGGTGCGAGCACCCCAAGTAGACCCCGACAAAGCTGCCAGGTTCATTACCACACACCCGGACGCCGAGTAACACCTATTAGAAGAGAAAATAATCCCTCATCGCAGGTGGGGCAGCATAGAAAGTGGCGTGGTCGCGAGGAGGCCTGCGTCCACTGGCAACGTCACGCCGCTAACCCAGCGGGACTCGTCGCTGGCCAGGAATACCGCAGCCCAGGCGATGCCCCATGCGGTCCCCTCGGTCCCCAGTGGGGCGGAGCGCCTACGCAGGTCCCTCCTCTCCTCGGACATGTCGCCTGCCACCATAGGTGTGTATATGGAGCCGGGCGCTATACAGTTGACCCGAATGTTATCCCTGCCGTGAGTGACCGCCATTGAGGTCGTCAGCGCTATAACACCTCCCTTTGAGGCGGAATAAGGTACACCCGTACTGCCGCTGCTTGCTCGCAGGCCGGCGGTTGAGGATACATTTATAATGGAGCCGCCACCTCCCCGTATCATACCGGGTATGGCGTGTTTACTGGTCAGCATCACGCTCTTGAGGTTCACCTCTAGGACCCGGTCCCAGTCCTCTTCATTCACGTCTACCACGGACCCATGACCAAGTATGCCCACGTTGTTGAACAGGACTTGTAGCCCGCCGTAGCGGTCCAAAGTAGCCTCCACCATCCTGCGGCAATCGTCAGTCTTGGTAACGTCGGCCTCAAACACTGAGGCTTCTCCCCCTGCCTCCCGAATCGAGGCCAAGGTCTCTTCGGCATGCCGGGCTACGCGGTCCACCAGCACTACACTGGCACCCTGCTGTGCGAAAAGTAACGACGCAGCCTTGCCGGTGCCTACCCCAGGCCCGCTGGACCCTGCACCTGTAACGATGGCTACCTTCCCTTCCAGTCTGGCCCCTGTACTTTGCATGTTCCCCTCCTCAAGCTGGACCATTTCAATGATTGAGTAGATTATAGCAGCTTTGATGTTATACAATGGGCCGGTCAGATAGCATCCGGATGCGTGTGGAGGTGATGTTATGTCAACTATGATTACAGGTGGAACGGGATTTCTTGGGTCCTACCTCGCCCGGCACATGATCCGGGAAAAGGGCGAGAGCGGTATAATCCTCTACGATATGTACCCCAACCTCTCACGCGTGGAGGAGATACAAGACCAGGTCCACGTCGTGCAAGGAGACGTGCTGGAAACCCATGAACTGCTGGCAACCATGAAAAAATACAACGTGGACAAAGTAGTCCATCTTGCTTACATCATGGGCGGCGCCAGCAGGACCAGTCCAGTCCCCGACGAAAAGGTGCTACAGTACCTCCGAGTGCAATGTATGGGGGCGGTAAACGTGTTTGAGACGAGTCGGATTCATGGAGTGAGTCGTTTGGTTTACGCCAGCTCCGTAGCTATCCACGGATACCGGGCCGACCCATACGACGTGGAAGAGATTGACGAGGACGTGCTTCCTCGCCCTGACAACTTCTACGGGGCTTGCAAGCTCTGGTACGAGCACATCGCCGCGGTATACCAGGAGCAACACGGCCTGGACACCATCGGCCTCCGCCCAACGATGACTTTCGGCCTCGGAGCGGGGCAACGGGGGTCTTACGCCAGCCGTTTAATGGCTATCCCTGAGAATCCCAGCTATGTGGTGATGCCGGAGTTGGCAGCACTTGGAGAGCCGATAGAGATGCCTCCAGGCGACCTGGTGACCGACTGGATGTACGCCGCCGATGCTGCGGAAGCATGGTATCTTGCTCTGACGGTGCAGAACCCCAAGCACCGCGTCTTTAACATGCGGACTGAACAGGTCCGCCTTGGGGACGTGACCGAATGCCTACGCAGGGTATTGCCCGGTGCCCAGATAACCGTCCAGGAAGAGCCGGTCAGCCTCTTCCCTCTTATGAACAACGATAGGCTAAGAGATGACTTGGGCTTCCGGCCAAGGTACACCCTGGAATCGGGAATTATTGACTACGTTAACCGGGTGCGGAGTCAGGCTGGCTTGCCCATTATAGAGCCTTCATAAGCGGGATGTTTCTCAGTCTACTCCGCGTCCGCGGCTCCCAGTCCCTCCAGGGCCAGCCCATACCCTAACAGATCATTCATCTGGCCCTTCAGGAATTGGGTCAGCATAACCCGGCTGTAACGTATAACCAGGGGAGGTTGCTGGGCGATCTGCTCGGCCAGCTCCCAAGCCCTGGGCAATAGCTTCTCCCTCGGCAACACTTCGGCAACCAGGCCAAGCTCATGGGCTTCTCTGGCCGAGACGGTCTGGCCTGTCATGAGAAAGTACCTGCCCCGGTTCAAGCCCATAAGCAGCGGGAATATGATGTGCACCCCATCACTGGGGACGAGACCGTTAATAAAGTGGGCCGAGTCTTGGAAGGTGGCTTCCTCCGCGGCCAGAACTATGTCCGAGAGCAAAGGAATTTGGGCGTGTCTCAGGGCAGGGCCATTTACGGCGCTGATAATGGGCACCTCGATGTCCAGCAAGTTCATCCAGAGGTGCTTACCTTCCCAGTAAGTTTTATCCCACTGTCGAGCAGTTCTGCTTTGCCTGTACTCCGCAGTTGCTCTGGGGCCGGAGAAACCCTCCCCTGTCCCCGTCAAAATCACGACCTTGTTGTCGTAGTCACTTCCAATATCCCGGAACGCCTGGGGGAGTTCGGCATGAGGAATGGCACCCCATTGAAGGGTATCGCCGTTGGTATGCAGAGTGATTTGGAGTATTCCACTCCGCCGCTCCATGCGGTTGCTCTGATTTTTCTGCGAGTACTCATCAAAGTCTGACACGATTAAACCTCCTGTGAATGGCCGGATTGGTCTTGGGAGGGGCAGTCCTGTTGGAGTCTCCCGCTGGAAGTGTCCCACAGGCAGACGTAATCGTACTGTGCTACCGTTTCACCCCGCTGGTTATGGGCTGTGACCTGGAAGGTGACAAACTTACCGTCTTGCCTCTGGAACTTGTCAACCACTTTGGTGATGCTTGTGATTATGTCACCCGGACGCACAAGGATGCCCTGGAAGCTTACGGCAGTAGACACGAAAGGTGTGCTGCGAGGGTTAAGCCTGGACTGGTCGGGAGCTACATAGCCTCTGACACGTATCACGTCGTGACGTCGCTGGGGAGCGTAGGTGTAGACCATGGCGGGAGGGGCGAATATCCCCGGAAACCCCACCTCCTTCGCCGCGGCATCGTTGACGTAGACCGGGTTCTCATAGCCCACCCCACGGGAGTCGTCTGCACTATTCCCCTTGGTCACTTGTT
>JAGWBG010000187.1 GCA_021296015.1 Dehalococcoidia bacterium
TTTGATGGCAACCGGGCGACCGGAGTAGAAGTCGAAAGCGGCAACCGGGTGTTCCGGATAGAGGGGTCCCAGACTATTCTCAGTGCAGGCTCGATTGGCTCTCCCCATATTCTTTTGCTGTCCGGCATCGGCCCCGAAGGGCAGCTGAGAAGCCTGGGTATTCCTGTTGTACACAACCTGCCGGGCGTGGGTGAGAATTTGCGAGACCATCAAACCTTGTCAGTCCTGTTCCGGGCAACAGGGCCGCCCACCGAGCCGCTATCCCCCATAGTCCAGGTTGCGTTGCGCTACACTGCCCCGAATTCAAACGTATTCAACGATATGATTCTTGAGCCTATGCGTATTGTGCGCGGGCCTCTCCCGCACCACATCTACCGTACCCACGCCCAGGATGACGACCTGTATTTCAGCATCGGCATCGCTCTCAGGAAAGCCACTACTGCCGGTCAGATTCGCCTCCGGTCCAAAGACCCCCATGTTCAACCATTTCTGGATTACCGGCTCCTGTCTGACCCTTGGGACCGTGAACGGCTCCGTCACGGGGTGCGGCTGGCCGTCCGGCTGTGCCAGCGTTCACCTCTAGGGGATTTCGTCGTCTCGCTGGTGTCGCCAACGGAGGAAGAGTTGGCCGATGACGACATGCTGGACTCGTGGATGCTCAAATATGTCCGCTCCCAGCACCACGACGCCGGAACGTGCAAGATGGGTCCCCCATCCGACCCTATGGCAGTATTGGACCAATATTGCCGGGTGCGTGGGGTAGACGGCCTGCGGGTGGTTGATTGTTCGGTGATGCCCGACGTGATTCGGGCCAACACAAATATCCCCGCCATAATGATAGCTGAGCGAGTGGCCGACTGGATAAAAGAGGAGCGCTAGTCTGAAATGGCGAGCTATTCAGCCGAACTGAGGAATTCGAGGACAAGCCTGCTATAAATTTCCGGCTGCTCGAAGGCCGAAAGTACTCCCGCCTCCGGGATAATCTCTACGCGAGACCCATGAATCGCCTCTGACTTCTTCGGTAGACCTCCGACTACATATTCCGGGCCGACCTCGCCCGATATTAGCAGCGTGGGAGCCTGAATCAGATGCAAACGGGTGTTGACATCATACTTGAGTTGTCCGACTTTCAGGACGTCCAACCACCATTGCCTGTGGTCCTCGAATCCCCGTATGTTGCGCTCAATGGCAATCTCCCTGATCCCTTCCTCAAGGAACATGAACTCCTGGTTGGGCTCGGTCCTTTGGAACCACTCTGCGTAGGGTCTGTCCAGCCTGCCCTCCACCGCCTGGAACCGCTCCAACCAGTACCTTTTCGCCTCAACCCTGTTCCAGTGTGTGAAAGCATCCAGCACCAGCTTGGCTACCCGCGAAGGCCACGTAGTTGAGAAGTGGACGTTCATTTGTGTGCTGCCGCTGCAACCCACAAGATGGGCCCTGTCTATGCCCAGCTTATCCATGAACTCCTTTTCCGCATAGGCGAAATCCGGGATGTTATATGGGAGAGGCGGTGTGTCCGATCTGCCCCAGCCCGGCAAGTCCAGGACGTACACGCTGTGTTGCTCGGCAAATACGTCGAGAACGCGGGAGAACCACCAGGAGCTCCGGCCAAAGGAGTGGGTCATAATGACGGGGAATCCCTTCCCTTTATGCACGTAGAATAATTTGCCGTCCTCCAGATTGATGTACTGGCCCATTCTTCCCCACTCTTCGTAATCAATTACGGGGAACGCCATAACTCTCCTCCCGTTTCGAAATATAGCGTGTAACCGGTACGATTCTGCCCTACCGGCTACCATTCAGCCGAAGACCTTAGCTATCAGGCATTTTGAGTCTCAATCATATACTATGTGCAGCATATATCAAGAACGACTGAATTCCCCCGTCACCTCCGCGAAAGTGGGGGTTGGATTCGTTTTTTGAAACGAATAAGGAACGAATCGGGGGTCCAGCTTTGGGGGACGCCTGATTTGTTTCCGGAACAAATTGGGGGTTGGCTTTGGGGGCGCCCCCTTCCTACATCGCTCACTTTATTGTAGAACATGGGTTTCAAGAGTGTCAACGGTCAGTTGGGGCTTTTAGGCCCCCGTCATTCCGGCGCAGGCCGGAATCCATTCGTCCTTGTCTGTGAACGGGGGTGGGGAAATCAAAGGACTCGCTCACATCTTCTCTAAGTTGGAGACCACCTCCCCTCCCCCTGGATTCTGGTTTTCGCCAGAATGACGATTAGGGGGAGTCGGAATGACTATGGAGGGGGTACTCTCGGCGAGGGCAGGATTCAGCTTTCGGCGACCCTTGCATGACTCTCCGTCGTTCCGAACGGAGTTGAGCCGTGAGTTGCTGTTATGCAAAGGTCTCCATTCTCGGAAATCATGGCAGAGGCTGGGCTATATGCCCTTTGCCTGCGCCAGTGCTCCAGTGGGCAGGACTGGCGTTTGGCAGACGGTCAACGCCGAGAGGTGGTTGAGCGTAGGGCCTTTGAGCCAACAGGTCAGTACAGGTGACAGGATACTTTATGGTCGTTGCCCATATCCTTCGTCACCGGCTCTTCCACAGAGCATTTCTCCATGGCAAAGGGACATCGGGGATGGAACCGGCAGCCCGAGGGCGGGTTGATGGGAGAAGGGACCTCTCCTTGAAGAACAATCTCCTCCCGCTCCACGTCGGGATGTGAGGGAAGCGCCGCCGCGAACAGCGCCTTTGTGTAGGGATGCAAGGGGTTCTCGTATAGTTCTTCCGTGGGGGCGTATTCCACTATCTGACCCAAGTACATCACGGCGGTCTGGTGGGCCATATAGCGCACCGTAGCCAGATTATGGGCCACCAGCAGATAAGCTACGTTAGTTTGCTCCTGGAGGTCCACCAGAAGGTTCATCACTTGGGCGCGGATGGATACATCCAGGGCCGACACCGGCTCGTCTAGGATGATGAGCTTGGGGTAGGATGCGAGGGCGCTGGCCACGGCCACACGCTGCCTCTGGCCTCCACTGAACTCATGGGGGTAGAGATTGCCTTGCTCCTTGTGAAGGCCCACCTGTTCCAGCACCTCGGCTATCCGCTCGTCCTTCTCTCTACCGGAGACGCTCCTGTTCACCACCAGGGCTTCTGCTACAATATCCCTGACCTTCATGCGCGGGCTTAGTGAGGACCAGGGGTCCTGAAACACTGCCTGGACCTGAGTCCGGTACTCTCTGAGTTCCAAGCCCCTGAAGTCTTGGATGTCCTTGCCGTCCAGAAGGATTTGCCCCTCGGTAGGTCGCTCCAGGCGCAGAATGAGCTTGGCCGTGGTGGTCTTGCCACAACCCGACTCTCCCACCAGTCCCAGAGTCTCCCCCTCATTGATGGAGAAGTTGACCCCGTCCACCGCCTGCACGTAGCCAATGGTCTTCATCATAATCAGACCCTTGGTGACGGGGAAGTACTTCTTCAGGTTGTCTACGCGTATCAGCTCGCTTGTCATCTTGGCCTTTGTGGGTCTGTGACAGTCCAGGTTGGGTCCAGCATCCAGCAACTAGCTGTGTGGCCTTCTTCCACCGGGTAGGAAGTGGGATACTCGTCGTGACAGCGCTCTTGGGCGTGGATGCACCGGGACGCGAAACGGCACCCCAACGGCAGGTCATACAGGGTCGGAGGCTGTCCGTCTATGGAGTAAAGCCGGTCTGTCCGCTCCATCTGGGGCACCGAGTCCATCAGGGCCCGGGTGTAGGGATGAGTGGGCTTGTTGAACAGGTCCCTCACGTCCGCATGTTCCACAATACGCCCGGCGTACATGACTGCCACCCGGTCGCACATACGGGCCACGATTCCAAAGTCGTGTGTGATGAAGATAATAGCCAGGCCCGTCTCAGCCTGTATCTCCTTGAGCAGCCTCAGATACTGAAGCTGGATGGTCACGTCCAGGGCGGTGGTGGGCTCGTCGGCGAT
>JAGWBG010000188.1 GCA_021296015.1 Dehalococcoidia bacterium
TGGCCGGTGGCCTGGAGACTTGGTATGAACAGCCTTACCGATGAGGAGAAGGAACTGATTCTGTGGATGAATCTGGATAGGCTGCTGGGAATATAAACTCGGTCACATTTACGTTCCCTTGATGATGGAGTGCCCAGAGAACCACTATGTCGTCCGTCAGTAGAGAAGCGTCCAGAACATCCGACGTCAATCCGTCTATTTTCGTTGAGCGCGGGATAGAGGGCCTATGGCTTTTAACAGCGGCCCTGGTGCCCCTCATATTCGTTCCCACGAACTTCATGATGTCCGAGGCTATCAACGCATACGTGGAGGTCCCCAAGACCACCGCGTTCAGGTTTCTGGTCGGGCTGATGACTATTTTGTGGATAGCGGAATCGGTGCTCAAGGGCGGGATAAACAGGCGATACAGTATTGCCAACTACCCGGGCAGGATTGCAAGCTGGCTATCTGAGCAGCCCGGGCGCTGGGTGGTGGTGGCGGCCATATTTTACGTGGCGGTGGCCATTATCACCACCCTTTTATCCCAATCCCTATGGATAAGCCTCTGGGGGGAGGTCTCGGGTCAGTTCGGCTATTCCCTCTACACTACATTCTCCTACTTCATACTGTTTCTGATAATCACCACCCATCTCAAGACCCGTACCCAGCTATGGCGCCTGCTGGGAGTAATAGTCGTCACCGGGGCGCTGGTGTCTCTCTACGGCATACTCCAGCACTACGACCTTGACCCGCTGAATCTGGGTGAAGGCGGGTTCACCCGGGTCTCGGCTACCATGGCTAATCCGATCTTTGCGGGTGCCGTACTGGTTACAACCGGCCTGTTGACTCTAGGGATAGCGGTAACAGCCCTAAACCGGAGGGGATGGTCACCCCTGGGCGTCGCTATGTGGGTTGCCATCATTGGCGCTCAGTTCATAACCGTTTACTGGACCGGGAGTAGAGGATCCTGGCTCATTGGTATGCCGGTGGGTCTGGTGGCATTTCTGTTTCTGCTGGGCCTCGCCGAAGGCAGTGCCATCCTGGCAAAAAGGCTGACCATTTTTCTTGGCCTGCTGGGAATATTGGTCTTGCTGGGGATAATGGTCTTGTTGGGCCAGCTTCTCATGCTTGGCCAGATCGGCATTCCCGGGACGCCCGTCTTTGTGGTCCTGCTGACTCTGGTGGGTTTGCTGGGTACTTTGACCGGTTCGCTCATCCTGTCGGACTTCCTGGCGACCCGGACAGGCCCTGACCGATGGCGTACCTTGAGGGTGATAAGCACGTCGCTGCCGGCCCAGGACTTGACCTTCCTGAGGGTCTTCCCAAGGGCTTTCATTGTATTGATGCTGGCAATTGTCATCGCCTACCTGGTCATCTGGCTGACTCCCGATCCGTCAGGTAGCTCGGCGGGGGACCGTCTCTCCTCCGTAACGTCCGAGACTTCGGAAAGGGGAGCCGGCTTTCGGACGAATATATGGAGCAGTTCATTGGGCCTGATATGGAACAGGCCCTGGTTTGAATACGAAGACCTCTCTATTAGTTACCTGCGCCCTCTGGTTGGTTATGGCCCCGACCTGTTCAAGTACGTCTTCCCCCTGGAAAACACCCGAGGGGGTCTGCTGAGCCAGGCCCATAACTTTATCCTTCATCATTGGGTGGAGCAGGGTGTTCTGGGACTATTCAGTTCCCTGAGCATTTTCGTTGCCTTCTTCTTGGCCGGTTTTATTCAGCTCTGGCGCAACCGGGAGACCTACTCCATAACTCACAAGCTGATACTCGTGACCCTTCTGGCAACCGTGGCGGGCCGGACGGCGGAGATGATGGTGGGCGTGGCCAGGGAGCCTGACCTGGTCTTATTCTGGATTATACTGGCCGTTTTTGTAGCGTTGCCATCGATTATGAACCCATCCGCCCAGACATCGAGGGTTGCCTCGGGGCCAGACGACGGTGCTGCCATCAGGCAGGAACGACGCAGGGAAAGGAGACGAGCCCGTAGGTCCGGCAGGGGTCGGAGGAACATAGCCACCATCAGTCCCTTTAGAGTCACGGGGGTTGCCCTGGTATCGGCGCTGGTGGTATTCATCGGGTGGCTTTCGTGGGACAAGAACGTGGACTATGCCTGGGCAGCCCAGATTGCGGCCTCGGCCGACCGTGACTACAACGATGGGAAACTCCAGGAGGCTGAAGTGCAGATACTGAAGGCGATTAGCAAAGCCCCGGATATACCCGTCTACTATAATCTCCTGGCAGGCGTTTACAACTCTCACAGATATACCGCCGTGAACAACCCTGACAGAGAATTGCAGTCTTGCGAAGTAGCGTTTAGGCTTGAGCCTCGTGACGACCATCCACTCCAGAGTGCCGGCCCTTACGATAGATGTGCCTGGGAGGCATATGAGAGCAATCTAAAGGGCTTTCGGAAGAACCAGGATTCAGCCCAGGCCAAGCTGCTACTGGCCAATTCCGCCCTGAACCTTGCGTTACTAGGCTACGACGGAAAAGAAGAGGAGGCCGTTCGATACTTTGAGGAGTTGACCAACATGCTTCCGTCGTCTTGGCCCACTCGCAACAATCTGGCCACTGCTTACATCAGACTGGGGCGCGAGCTAGACGCGCTGGCATACCTGGATGATGCTCTGTCCATAGTTCAGAGTCCTGACCATTACGCTCAGGTATACTATCTAAGAGGACTGGCCCAGCGACGCTTGGACCGTACTCAGGAGGCCATAGCTTCCTTCGAGCGTAGCCTGGCTGAGAACAGCGGCGCCGGTAGCGACACCGCCGTAAGCACATACAGGCAGCTTGCCGATTTATATGCTGACCTGGGGGATGACGCAAAGTCGGAGGAGCACCGGAAGCTGTATGAGGAGTTGAGCCGGCAATAGACCTGCTCAAATAAGGAATCTAACGCCGCAGCTTTTAGGGCCTGCTGACACTAATGGCTGGTGCAGGGCAACCATAAGGGTTGCCCATACATCTGCCTATCGGCAGAAAAGTACGGGGCAGAGCGAAGGTGGAAGGTCACATTGATACAACGTCTGGGGAAGGGCAGGATTTCTTCGTTTGTCCGCATCGGAGCTTTCCGACATTCTCTCGAACAGACGCTCACGGTCATCCGGCCCTGGAGTGGGCGCTGAGGATTTCCTCCAGCACCTCTGCCTGGGTGTCTCGAAGGTAATGCTTCAAGACGTACTCCCTGCCCCGTTCTCCCATGCTTACAAGGGACTGGGTGAGCTCCCGAAGCTCGATTATCGTATCGCGTAGCGCAGCCGGGTTGTCCGGCTCCACGTATACGCCGGCGCCGGCTTCCTCCATGATTGCCCGCGCCTCCCCGTCCACGGCCAGAATGATGGGCCTGGCACAGGCCATGTAGTCGAACATCTTGGAGGGTATGAAAGACGAGAATATCTCGTCCTTCGCCAATGGCACCAGCATCACGTCGCAGGCGTTGATGTGGTCTGAGATTTCTTCGACGGGAACCTGGGGCAGCATCAACACGTTGTCAAGGCCGTTACGCTCCTTTATGTCAAGAAGCTGCTCTTTGACGGGGCCTTCACCCACAAAAAGCAGGGCCACGTCTTCCTGCCCTTGAAGCAAATCAGCGGCCTTCATAACACCTGGCAATCCCTGGGCGACCCCGTGATTCCCGCAGAACCCGACAAGAAACTTGTGCTCCAGCCCAAGCTGCCGACGAAGGGAGAGATGCCCTTGCTCCTTGTCCTCAGCATCCGGGGGGTGAAATACCTCGGGGATGGTCCCATTGGGAAGGTGGAATATCTTGCCACGCTCGTTTCCCTTGCCGGCGACATATTCGACAAAGCTCCTAGTCACGCAGGTAATCGCCGCCGCCCTCCGGTAGAGGAAGTCGTCCTTCCTCTCTGCCAGTCTGAGGAGGGTCTTTCGCCTCAGTTCCCCTACCGCGACGCCGACGGCGGGCCACGGCACCGCTTGAACCGGGAGACTAGGTAGGCCGACACCAGGACCGGCAGTGGGGGCGACGTGGCGAAGATGACATCGTACCTCCCCCTTGCCAGCAACAGGCAGGCAATGACGGCGTTAATCATGTAGGTGAAGTAGAACAGGATGCGCCGGAGAGGACTCTTGCGGGGAGAGGTATAGACCCAGAGCCTAATCACGTCCAGGCCGTCCTCTCTGGTCCGCCGGAAGGGCCGGCCACCATACCCAGGAAAGATGATGCCCTTGGGGTGGTTGGGCAACTCGGTGACTACCGTGACCCGGTGGCCCTTCTCCGCCAGGTGACGGGCGAAGTGGTGCATACGGGACTGGGTAGCGCCCACCTCCGGGGGGTAGAACTGGGTTAGAAAGAGGACTTTCATCGGCTATCTATCTAATAGTGGAGAAGCTTGAACAGACCCTTGCGTACCAGGGCTCGCCTGCGATACCAGGAGTTCCGAAGGTAGCCGTTCCACCGGTCCGCGTAGCTGCCCAGAACCGGAAGGGCGACGAGGCGCTCCGTTGCCCTTAACTGGACGACGTGCAGACGGTGGTAGAAGGGGCTGGCTACGTTCCTGATGCGGGTGCCAGGGAGGTCGTAGAGGGACCAGCAGCCCCACTCATACAGGTACAGGCGGCGGACCAGGGTATCCACCCCGCGACGGAACAAGGTGTATGCCTGAGGGTCACCCGTGGCGAGCATATAGTCATAGACGCCCCACAAAGCCCAGATGAACCCGTTCAGTATGTGGGTGCGAGGGTGTACGATGTATTCCTCAAACCATATACCACCGTCGGGCCACTCCCAGGTAACGCCTCCCTCGTCCAAGGAACACAGAAAGGCCGCAAACGCCTGATGCGCAGCCTCCAGATATTTTTCGTTGGATGTCTCCCGGTGAGCCCGTACCAGCATGGAGATACCCTGTCCCTGGGCCAGTCCGGAGTACCAGGGTGCCACAAGCACGTCCCTGTACTCGAAGTCGAATTTATGATTCCATACGGGGACATCCCGGAAATTCGGCTCCAGATGGTCGGTCAACCAGTCGGCCGACAAGAGGAACTTCCGGTATGCCTCATCGGAGCCGGTCCGGGAGTAGAGGCTGTGATTGCCAAGGCCGTACTGGGCAATGGCGACGGGGTTGTACTGCCTCCCGATGCTGCCGCGATAGTCCAGAAGGGGAACTCCCCGGTCGTCGAAAGGGCCAGGATAGGCAGCCTTACCCGCAAAAGTCATGTAGTATTGCCCCAAACGGTCTACGGGGGCCTCTGGGTCCATCTCAGGGGTGCCGTGCCAGAAGGTAAGGTGGCTGTTGCCGCCCAGGACGTAGGCGGCGAACACCCGTCGGTAGTAGGCCCATTGGGAACGCAATCCTCTGGAGGGACCGCTCCTGGGCCTCGGAACAGACGCCTCTCCGGCTTCACCGGAGGACACGGCCCACTCCAAGCACGTCAACGTGAAATCCGGCCTTCCGCCACCTGTCGGCATCCAGGCAATGGCGGGTGTCCAGCATATTCCGGGAGCGCATGAGTGTCCCCAAGCGATACGGGTCCAGGGACTGGAACTCCCGGTGGTCGGTCAGCAGCACAGCAATGTCGGCGTCACGAAACGCCTGCTCCAGGTCGGCTTGAGGCCTCATAAATTGCCTCATGTGAGGGTCATGGACCGATACCGCCACCCCCGCCACCTCCAGACCGTAAATAACATCAAGGGCCGGGCTTCCCCTGGTATCGTCCACGTCAGCCTTGTACGCCACGCCCAGCAAAGCGGCCTTGGGGTGGGGAGTGTGGCCCAGAAGGTCCAAAACCACCTTTACCACGAGTCCGGGTTGGGCGTCGTTGACCTCCCTACCGGTGCGTATAAGCCGGGCCGCCTCTGGCACTGCGTCCACCAGGAACCAGGGGTCAACGGGAATGCAATGCCCGCCTACTCCCGGCCCCGGCCTGTGCAGGTTAACGCGGGGGTGCCTGTTAGCCATATCAATCACCTGCCAGACGTCCACGCCAACCTGGGATGCGATGCGGGCCAGCTCATTGGCAAGGGAGATGTTTACATCGCGGAAAGTGTTCTCCGACAGCTTGACCATCTCGGCGGTGGTGGCATCCGTGCCGTATATGGAACCAGATACAAAGCTGGCGTACAAGTCTACCGCTCTGCCGGTGGAAGTGGCATCAATGCCGCCAATGGTGCGGTCATTTTCCACAATCTCGCGCAGGATGGTCCCTGGTAGCACCCGCTCCGGGCAGTAGGCAAGGGTGAAATCCTCTCCGGCCCTCAGCCCGTATTCTTCCAGAAGGGGCGCGATGGTCCTGAGAGTGGTTCCGGGGGGCACGGTAGATTGTATTACCACCAGGTTGCCAGGGCAGAGGTGACGGCTTATGGAGCGGCAAGCAGCCAGCACGTTGCCGAGGTCCGGCCTGTGGTCCGGGGTCAGGGGGGTTGGCACGGCGACAACGTACACGTCGGAAGTCTGCACCTCGGATTGGGCTGTGAGATTACCGGACCCGATAGCCTCCCGAAGCAGCGCACCCATCCCCGGCTCCAGGATGTGGGTATCGCCGCCGTTGATGGCTACCACCACTGCGGGGTCGGTGTCCACGCCCACCACTCGAAGCCCGTGGGTGGCAAACATGGCGGCGGTGGGAAGTCCTATATACCCCAATCCGACCACACATACTTGAAAAGATACTTCAGTCACGGCTGACCAACCACCTATCGAGTATATCGGCTATACGTCTCGATGCCTGGCCGTCGCCATAGGGGTTCCTGACCGCAGACATGCTCTGGTAGACATCCCCATCGTCCAGCAGGCGTTGGGTGGCCGCCAAAATGGAGTCGGTGTCCACACCCACCAACTCGGCAGCGCCCGCTTCGACCCCCTCCGGGCGCTCTGTGACTTTGCGCATCACCAGTGAGGGCTTTCCGAGGGACGGGGCCTCTTCCTGAATTCCCCCTGAATCGGTGAGTACCAGATACGACCGTTTCATCAGCCATACGAAGGGCGCATACCCCAACGGCTCCAACAGATGCACCCT
>JAGWBG010000189.1:0-3916 GCA_021296015.1 Dehalococcoidia bacterium
CGGATTACTGCTAGTACCCTAACCCATTCCCCAATCATCCCTATCCAAAACTGGATTGTGACGATGATTAAGAGACGGAGTGTTCTTCTGCCGTCCGCACTACTGCTGGTCGGGGCGCTGGCTACAATCTGGTGGTTCGTTGCGGTCAGGGACCAAGGTGCCGCCGAGCTACTTTACGGCGCATGCCAGGACATCAGTGCGGAGGAGTCCTATGATTTCACCAGCACGATTGTCGGCCCCTGGTCCTTTGCAGCGCAAGACGAGCTAACCATCTCCACCTTTATTGTACAGGCCCGTATAGCAGGGGATGACCTCCATCTGAAATTCACCCATGACGACCCCAAGAATAGTTATGAGACCATGGTGGTGGACGGCATCAAGTATGCCAATGGGGATAAAGGAAAACCCTGGAGGCGTGATGACTCGTCCCTCCGTACGCCCGAGGTTGAAAGGAGCTATATGCGGCAAATACTAAACATCGATAGTGTCGACGGGCCTAATTCTCTCTGCCCCCCAGAAAACGCGCACATTATGGGACTGACAGAACATGAGGGTATCACTGTCCAGCATCTACGCCTTGTGAAAATGGGGGATATATTACGACGGTCTCCGACGTGGGCGTTCCCAACGTGATCACGGCGCCTGTGGTGCAGTAATGGCTGCCGAGAACGGGTTGGCTAGCAAGGGAGCGTGGTATCAGGCTTAGGCAACTGAGAAAGAGGGGCTTTAATGGTCAATGCTAAGACCGCACCGTACATTGTGTACTTTATTGTTGCGGCCGTCATACTCTTGGCATTGGCCGCTATCATCGCCTCGCGTTGGGGTGGCGTCAGCGCTGAGTACACCACCTGCAAGATGGAAGACCATGAGTACGACTACGACATTACGGCTACTATCATGGGGCCTGATGGGGGAGAGTTGCCTATTGTGAAGTACACCAGTGATATCAGGGTATCCGGTGACGACCTTCACATAATTTCTACCAGAGAGGGATCACCAGGATTCAGAGAGCACATATTCAAAAACGGCAAGTACTACACAAAACCACCTGGCGGAGTGTGGGAGGAGCCGCCGGCGAAAATCTACAACAACTATTATATCTATAAGCTGATAAATAATAGACCTATATGGATGCCGGGTGAGTCACAATACATCCTGTGTGACCGGGACGGCCCCAACAGGGCCAAGATAGGACACTACACAAGGAAAATGGTGATTGGCCCTGAATATATAGTAGGCTCCAATAACGAAATGGGGCTATCTCCTGAAGAACTCGCCAACGTCCCGGACACAAATGCTACCTGGGAGTACTGGATAGGCAGCGACGGCAAGATCAAGTGGACAAAGCAGACCTTCGCCGTAGCGGGTGGCGAAGATTGGCATGCGAAGGAAACCACTGCCACTATCTCTGGGGTGGGGGAACCCAATAAAATCACCGCCCCGGTTATGGGGACTTCATGAATCACTCGGAGTAATAGAAATGCAGGGTGAAATGAGTGTAGCTGGGCTGGTTTTTGGCGTCATCGCCATGATCTTTGCTTTCATCCCTGTGTTTGGAGCATTCGTGGCTATTCCTTGCATTTCAGTTGGTCTGCCATTGGCCGGAGTGACTTCGCCAAGAGAAAGAGTGCAGGTGAAAGCTTGGGTCTCTCGGTCGCCGGGATAGTGACAAATATCATTGCTTTGATAATGGCAATAGCATGGATTGTCCTATTTGTTGGCGCAGCCTCAATGGGAGCTTCATAATGAACTTCAATGTGAAGTACTTCAAAGGGGAATATCCCTGGCACCGTCCGCGACCACTGCCCAACGCCAACTCACAGTTGCAATGACTACAACTCGGACTCCGTCCGCCACCACTGCCCGACGCCGACACCAACGCCACCAGGAGGATGTGACTGTGACGACAATGATTAAACATGGCCATCAGGCTTAGGCAACTGAGAAAGAGGGGCTTAAATGGTCAATACTAAGACCGCGCCGTACATTGCGTACTTTCTTGTTGCGGCGGTCATACTCTTAGCATTGGCCGCTATCATCGCCTCGCGTTGGGGTGGCGCTAGTCGGCAAGTCCAATACACCACTTGTGTGCAGACGGAGGGTCAGCATGACTTTGACCTCGCCTCTACTGTGGATACTCACGAAGCTGGTGAGGCTGTAACGCTTCATATTGAGGCAAAGGTATCAGGTGATGATTTCCACTTAGTAGGTTGGGAAAAGTGGAAGAAAGATCAGACTACCGAATACATCGGAAAGGACGGCGAACACTATATGCGGGAACCGTGGGGGAGTTGGAGGCGTGTAGAGCATACAGCGCTTACTATCCCCTCTATAGATGACCTTATAGATATGCGTCCGGCCTATACAAATACCCCATCAGAATACATCCTATGCGCAGATGAGGGTGAGAATGCAACCTTCGTGGGAAAGACTCTGCGCAATGATGTGAGGACTATAGGTGACCATGTGCTTGAAGCACACTGGGAGTATTGGTCAAACGAAGATGGACACCTATACCAAAGTGTCCAGACCTTCAAGGCGATTGAAGGACTTTCGAAGGGGTCAAAGATAGCTACGGAAATCTCCAATGTGGGTGAGCCCAACGTGATAACGGCGCCGGTGGTACCATAAAGTGACAATGATTAAACATGGCCATCAGGCTTAGGCAACTGAAGAGGTTACTCTCGATGACATCGCAAAAGTTAGTTGTACTGGCTCCTCTACTAGTCCTAGCGGCACTTGGACTCACGGGTTGGTTTGTGTTTGCTGGAGACAAGCCCCAGCTAAGCGCCCAGGAGTTGTTCAACGGTTGTGAGAGGACGGCGGAGACGGACTTCGACTTTCTTGTGACGATACACGGCAACGAGCGCCTGGGCTATGATGACACAATCGTGACTGTAACCTTCGACGGGCAGGTGTCCGGCGAGGATATTTACATGCTCGCCACCGTCGGAGAACGGTCGCGAGAGGTCATCTATGTGGACAAAGTCATGTATTCCAGAGACCCGGGCGGCGCGTGGGTCGCAAACCCTCAAAGCAAGATGTCTTTAGCCGGCATGCTGAGCGGCTTCGAATCTCCAGTGGTATTAGAATCGGACAACCCGCTCTGTCTGGAGCTCGGCCCGGTGGCAACGGTCAGCGAACATCACTACCGTCTGACCGCTACCGGTGTCGGCGCACCTGATGGCCCGACAGGATGGGTTGACGAAAACACCTACATCACTCAAGGACAGGATATCACCTGGGACTACTGGCTCAATGAGGATGGCCAGCTTCTCAAGATGCAGCAGATCAGTACCCTCACCGGTAACACGGATGCTGGACAGCAGTCGATAACCACTGTGATCTCCGGCGTGGGTGAGCCAAACGTTATAGAGAGACCACCAGGGGTATGAAGAGGTTCTTCCAACGGGAGGCGTAGGAACTGCTTTACTTACTTGGTGCGGAGACCCTTCCTAGGCTGCCATCTCCTCCTTCCCCATGCCACCCCGCTCACGCTATCCTCAATCCATGCCTATATGCCTATTCAACCCGCTTTACAATCGCCGGAGCCGCTACGACAACCCCCCATGTTATGACGGAGCCTGTCCTCAGCCCGTCGAACCACGCTCATGGTGAGCCTGTCGAACCACATGAGCGCCACACCCTGACACCTCCTCCTTTCCAACACCCCCATCCAACCCATACCCTTACCCCATGCACCTACACAACCCAACCACCAGCAACCTCCTCCCTCATCCCAAACCTCTTCCCCCTCCACGGGGGAAGACTGAGATGGGGGTGCACCCTCCCTGCACCCCCGGAGTTTACCCTGAGCAAAGTCGAAGGGAAGGGAATGAAATCGGAATTGTTTTCCCGTATTTTCAAAATTTTGGCCCGTTTTTAGCCTTGGAGGTTGACATAACGTTTGAAACAA
>JAGWBG010000189.1:4251-5440 GCA_021296015.1 Dehalococcoidia bacterium
TCGTCGCGCTGGTCAGGCCTCAGCTCCGCGCTGGGCGGCTTCTCAATCACCGAGGCTGGCACCACCTCTCTGCCGTTCGACTCGTTTACATGACGGGCCAGTTCGTAGACGAGCATCTTGGGCACGTCCTTGATCACCGCGAACCCGCCGGCCATGTCGCCGTACATGGTGCTGTAGCCTGTGGCCAGCTCGCTCTTGTTGCCGGTGGTCAGCACCAGCCAGCCAAACTTGTTCGACAGCGCCATGAGGATATTGCCGCGCACCCTGGCCTGAAGGTTCTCTTCAGCGATGCCGGATTCCGTGTCGCGGAACGGTTCCTCCAGCATGTCCAGGTATGCGCCAAAGGCGGGCTCTATGGGCATGATCATCATCCGGATGCCAAGATTCTCCGACAGCAGCTTGCTATCGACCACGCTCCCTTCCGAAGAGTAGCGAGATGGCATTCCAACGCCGACCACGTTCTCCTTACCCAAGGCGTCCACGGCGATCACCGCCGTAATCGACGAATCGATGCCGCCGGAGAGGCCCACAACCACCTTCTGAAAGCCGCTCTTTGTCACGTAGTCATGCGTTCCCATGACCAGCGCCCGGTAAACTTCGGCGACCGGTCCTATCTCTGCCGTCTCCTGCAGGGGCAGCGGCGGCCTGGCGTCGTCGCCGGTGTAGCCGGATACGTGGAACCTGACCGGCTCGCCTATCTTCTTCAGGGCCTCGGTGTCTTCCAGGCGGGTCTTGCCCCAATCCTGCCGCGCTTGGGACAGAGAATCCATCTCCAGGTCGACGAAAAGCAGCTCCTCTCTGAACTGATTCCCCCGCAGCAGCAATTTCCCTTCATGGTCAAACACCACGCTGTCACCGTCGAAGACCAGCTCATCCTGCCCGCCAACCATGTTGGTGTAGGAGACGATGGCCTGATTATCCACGGCGCGCTTCGCCAGCATCTCGTGCCTGTACCCGCTCTTGCCGGCGTGATACGGCGATCCGTTGATATTGACGATGAGCTCGGCTCCGGCTTGGCACTGAACGTTGGTGGGGCCTACCTCATACCAGATGTCTTCGCAGACGTTCACGCCTACATCGACGCCTCTGATGGTATAGACAGGGCACTTCCGGCCCGCCTCGAAGTATCTCTTCTCGTCGAAGACGCCGTAGTTGGGCAGGAACATCTTGTGGTAGACATCGACGAGCT
>JAGWBG010000189.1:5677-6152 GCA_021296015.1 Dehalococcoidia bacterium
TCCAGGTCTCCCACCGTGGGGTTGATCTGGGCCATGGCCAATCTGAAAGTCCGCATGCCTGAATTGTAAGCAGGGGAGATGGGGAAGTCTAGTTAGGAAGAGTTCATCTGGTTTACTCCGAAAACTCTCCCACCAATATGTTAAGCTTACCTGGACGTCATTATGGCTGAAGAACATCAAATAGACAGGCGTATGGCTCTGCTCATAGACGGAGACAACGCCCAAGCGTCTCTGGTGGCGAACATCCTTGCCGAGGCCAGCAAGTACGGCCTGGTCACCATTCGCCGCATCTACGGCGACTGGACCACTCCCAACATGAACAGCTGGCGAGAGTCGCTGCAGCTTCACGCCTTTCAGCCAATCCAGCAGTTCCGCTACACAAAAGGCAAGAACGCCACGGACAGCGCCATGATCATAGACGCCATGGACATCCTCTACGAGACCGTGGTCAACTCCTTCTGCCTTGTTTCCAGCG
>JAGWBG010000190.1 GCA_021296015.1 Dehalococcoidia bacterium
AACGGACTTCTTGGATTTGAGTTTCTGGCCTGTGTTCAATATCGCGGACCCTTCCATAGTTATGGGGATTGCTATACTGGTTGTTCTGCTTTTGTTTGGGGGAAGAGAGGTGAAACCCGCACCGGTGCCGGACTACGCCGAATATTCCGAGGGCGACAACAGGTCCTATTCCCCCGAACAGCTTGTAGTCCCAGGCGAGACCGACAAGATTCCCCACGAGCAACCGGATATGTCGCTAATCGGTGACTCCTCCTACCTTGAGAACAAGGAGGACAAGCCCTGCCCTACGTGCGCCTCATCCATGCAATACGTTCTCGACGAATGGCACTGCTCAGTCTGTGGCGTCAAAGAGCCGACAAAGGACGGAGGGTCTTTGTGACGACCAGAGAACTGGTAGTGGAACCCGGGGCGCTGACGTCCGGTGACGTGGACCGGTTGGATATGTTCCTCGCCCGACACGGCGGCCTGGGACTCACTCGTTCTCAAGTGGTGCGTCTGGTAGACGAGGGTCACATCCTTCTGAACGGGTCCATTCCCAAAGCTGGCAGGAGACTTCGGTCCGGGGACTGCATATCGGTGACCGTCCCTCCCCCCAGACCTGTAGACCTGGTGCCAGAGGAGATTCCACTGAATATCGTCTATCAGGATGGGGAGGTGCTGGTCGTAGATAAACCCGCTGGGCTTACGGTACATCCCGCTCCGGGGCATCCGTCCCATACTCTTGTAAATGCCCTGCTGGCCCTCTGCCCTGACCTTAAGGGCATCGGAGGAGAACTGCGGCCCGGCATCGTTCACAGGTTGGACAAAGATACTTCAGGTCTGATGGTGGTTGCAAAAAGTGCTGGTGCGCATCTTGGTCTCACCAGGCAGCTAAAAGAGCGGACCTTCCACAAAGGCTACCTGGCCCTAGCCAGGGGCAGGGTAGAGCCGGCGGAAGGGACTATCGAGGCTCCAATCGGGCGGGACCCGAGGAACCGCAAACGCATGGCAGTGGCGCCGGAGGGTCGGAATGCACTGACAATGTATGTGGTGAGGCGATACTATGGCAAATACTCTTTTATAGAGGTCTTTCCTAAGACGGGTCGTACCCATCAAATCAGGGTCCACTTCGCCTCAATTGGACATCCCCTGGTTGGTGATGTCCTTTATGGCGGTGGGTCTTGCCGCCTGGGCCGCCAGTTTCTCCATGCCCACTTGCTGGGGTTTTGCCATCCGACCACGGACGAATACCTGGAGTTCACGTCTCCCCTCCCCATGGATTTGCGTGCTGTAATAGAAACCCTGAAAGCATGATAAAATGTAGTCTTGGAGGTTGACTATCTTGGAGAGTGAAATACGGGTCAGGTTTGCGCCCAGTCCTACTGGCAAACCCCACTTGGGCAACCTGCGAACGGCCTTGTTCAACTGGCTTTTCGCTCGCAGGTACGGCGGAGAATTCATTCTGCGGGTGGAAGACACGGATAGGGATAGATACGTTGAAGGGGCAATAGAGGCTATCCTGGACTCCCTCAGATGGCTGGGGCTGGACTGGGACGAGGGCCCGGAGGTGGGCGGCCAGTTTGGCCCCTATTTACAGTCCCAGAGGTTGGAGATTTATCAGGGCGTAGCCCAGGACCTGATTGACGGTGGATATGCTTATCGTTGCTACTGTTCCAGGGAGAGGCTGGACGAAGTACGGAAGGAGCAACAACGTGCCAAGTCGTCTCACCCGGGCTACGACCGCCACTGCCGGAATCTTTCTGCCGAGGAGAGCAAGAAATACGAGGACCAGGGCGTTATACCTGTTGTCCGTTTCAAGATGCCGCCGGAGGGATCTACTACCGTTGACGACCTTATCCGAGGAAAAGTGACCTGGGAAAACGAGTTGATTGACGACTTTATCATCCTCAAGTCCGACGGCTTCCCCACTTACCACATGGCTAACGTGGTAGACGACCACTGCATGAAGATTAGTCACGTTCTCAGGGCGGAGGAGTGGTTGCCCAGCACTCCCAGGCATCTTGAGCTTTACCGAGCATTGGGCTACCAGCCGCCCCTCTTCGCCCATCTGCCCATGATTCTGGGACCGGACCGCGCCAAGCTCTCCAAACGACATGGCGCAAGCTTCATCTTGGACTACCGGGATGATGGCTTTCTTCCAGAGGTTATGGTCAACTTCATGGCCCTCCTGGGGTGGTCCTTGGACGATAAGACGGACATCGTCTCCAGGGATATGCTTATGGAGAACTTCTCCCTGGACCGGATAGGACACTCAGGAGCGATATTCGACAAGGAGAAGCTGCTCTGGATGAACGGGGCTTACATCCGTCAGCTAAGCCAGGATGACCTTGCTGAAAGGATGATGCCGTTCCTGAAGCGGGACTTGCCTGCTGAAACCGGTGGGATAGATATGGATTACCTCCGACGCATAGTCCCACTGGCGCAGGAGAGACTGAAGACCCTGGGTGACTCGGCTGGGCTGACCTCCTATTTCTTTGAAGAGGATGTAGACCACGACTCCGGTCAACTTGTCCAGAAGGGAATGGACGTGGCTGCCACCCTTGTCAGCTTGAAGCGGGCCTGTGAAGTGCTTGGTGTGCTGGAGCCTTTTGACCTCCATTCCATAGAGGAGGCTTTGCGCTCCACGTGCGCCGAATTGGAGCTTTCAGGAAGGCAGTTCTTCGGTGTGTTGCGTGTTGCCGCCACCGGCAGGACCGCTGCCCCGCCCCTTTTCGAGACCCTTGAGGTGCTGGGCAAGGAGCGATGCCTGAAACGCATCAAGTTGGCGATAAGGAGGCTGGAGTCGGGAGCCTCGACCGCCGGGAGTACGTCACCCGTGTCCTAGTTTCCCAAGCCTGCCCTGGCGCCAGGCCGGGGATTGCTTTATCCTCTTCTAGCCTTGGCCCAGGAATCCCGCAATGGCACAGTCCGGTTGAATACCAGTGCCCCATCTGACGATTCAACGGAATCCACGCAGAAATAACCCAGCCTCTCGAATTGGAACCGGCTCCCCGGTGCTGAGTATGCGAGGCTTGGCTCGACCTGGCACGAACCCAGAATCTCCAGAGACCCGGGGTTCAGGTTAGCTTTGAAATCCGAGCCTTCGGCCACGTTGTCCGGGTCCTCTCTTATGAAGAGTTGGTCGTACAGACGTACTTCAGCTTCGAGAGCGTGGTCAGCCGATACCCAGTGTAACGTGGCCTGGACCTTGCGTCCGTCCGGTGGCGACCCGCCTCGTGTGGCTGGGTCATAGGTGCAATGTAGCTCGACTATCTCGCCAGTGCTTTCATCCTTGACTACGCCGACGCAGGTGATGAAATAGGCGTATCTCAAACGCACCTCTCGCCCTGGGGATAACCTGAAGAACTTGGGGGGAGGGTTCTCAAGGAAGTCGTCTCTGTCGATATACAGGACACGAGAGAAGGGGACCTTTCGTGTACCCATGCCGGGGTCCTCGGGATTGTTGACGGCGTCCATCTCCTCCACCTGGCCCTCAGGATAATTGTCAATGACCACTCGCAGTGGACGCAATACGGCCATAGCTCGTGGGGCGCGTTTATTCAAATCCTCACGTATGCAGTGCTCCAGCAAGGCTATGTCAGCCACGGTATCCCTCCTGGCGACCCCGACATGCTCGCAAAAATCGCGGATTGATTCCGGTGTATAGCCGCGTCTCCGCAAGCCTGAGATTGTGGGCATTCTGGGGTCATCCCATCCGCTGACATGTCCCTCTTCCACCAGTTCCAGGAGCTTTCGCTTGCTCATCAGCGTGTAGCTGAGGTTGAGGCGGGCGAACTCGATTTGCTGCGGGTGGCAATCAACCTCCAATTCGTCCAGCACCCAGTCATATAATGGACGGTGGTCCTCGAACTCCAATGTGCATATCGAATGAGTAATCCCCTCAATGGAGTCCGACAGGCAGTGGGTAAAGTCG
>JAGWBG010000191.1 GCA_021296015.1 Dehalococcoidia bacterium
CACGGTCCAGGGGTCGTGTCCAAGCATCAGGCCATGCTGCTGAAGAGCCTTCTCCAAGACCTCCAGGATGGCTCCGGCCTCTACTAGCACCGTCATATCTGCGGGGTTTACCTCCAGCACCATGTTGAGACCTTTCAGGTCCATCACTATCCCGCCGCGCACTGGCAGCGCTGCTCCCATGACTCCGGTGCCCCCACCATAGGGAACAATGGGAACTTTATGCTCCGATGCCAGCTTGACTACTTCCACCACCTGGTTGACGGAGCGGGGTATCACTACCACGTCGGCAGTGTGTTCGAGGCTTGGGGCGGCCCTGAAAGCACGGGAAGGCGTCAGGGCGTCTGTGGAGTAGCGCTCCAGGTCATAGTCTTTGGTAGAGAGGTTGTCCCGGCCCAAGACGTGGGTTAGCGATTCAACAAGCGCCGTATCAAGCATCTTATTTGTACTTCCATAAGGTACCCTGGGGAGTGTCTTCCAGCACCACTCCCAACTCATCCAGGCGAGACCGTACCTGATCAGCCATGTCGTATTGCCGAGCGGCCCTGAGGTCGGTTCTCATGCTGATGAGGAGGTCTATGAATGGCTTTGCCTCTCCTTCCGCACTCTTCTTCTGGGGCCGATGGAAGGTAAGCCCCAATACACCCCCCAGCTTCTCAAGGGTCTTCTGGGCCTGGCTCACCCCCTGACCGGACTCCATGGCCCGATTTATCTCTCGGGCCAGGTCGAAGAGGGCTGCCAGGGCCTGGGGAGTGTTCAAGTCCGAGTCCATCGCCTGGAGGAACCGTTGCTTGTAGGGCAGAGGGTCGAGGGAGTCTGCTGAGCTTTCCGTGCTCCCGCGCATGACGTTCCGAAGACGCTCGGCTGCCCTTTCGGTGGCCGACAGCCCCTCCTCACTATAGGTCAGGGGGCTACGGTAATGGGAGCCAAGGAAGAAAATGCGAAGGGCGTCCGGGCTGTATTGATTCAGGGCATCTTCCAGGGACACCAGGTTGCCCAGGGACTTGCTCATCTTGTCCTCACCCATCTGGAGGAGCCCGTTATGCACCCAGTACCGGACAAAGGGTGTCTTGCCGGTGTAAGACTCGCTCTGGGCTGTCTCATTTTCGTGGTGGGGGAAAATCAGGTCCAGGCCGCCGCCGTGGATGTCCAGGGTTTCACCCAGGTACATCAGGGACATAGCGGTACACTCTATGTGCCAGCCCGGTCTTCCCGGTCCCCAGGGGCTTTCCCAGGAAGGCTCCCCCTTCTTTGCGGCCTTCCACAGGACGAAGTCCATGGGGTGCTCCTTCCCGGCGCCCACTTCCACCCGTGCCCCCGCTATCATTCCTTCCAGGGTGCGGTGGCTCAGCTTCCCGTAATCCCTATCCTTGGTGACGCGGAAATACACGTCCCCCTCGACGGCGTAAGCGTACTCCTTCTCGATTAAGGAGCTTATCACTTCGATGATGTGGGGGATCTCCTGGGTGGCTCTGGGATATACACCTGCACTCTTCACGTTGAGGGCGCCCATGCTGTCCATGAACTCCTGGATGTGACGCTCTGCCAACTCCTGAGGACAGACTCCCTCCTCTTGTGCCCGTTGGATAATCTTGTCGTCTACGTCGGTGAAGTTCTGGACGTGTTCCACCTCATATCCCTGGAACTCCAGGTAGCGACGCAGGACGTCGAAGATGACGTAGCTCATGGCATGTCCCATGTGGCAGGGAGCATAGGGTGTAATCCCGCACACGTACATCTTTACCTTATCGCCGACGGGAACGAATTCTTCGTCCCGTCCCGTGATGGTGTTGTACAGCTTCATGCTGTCTCCTCCAGCAAGGCCACAGCATAGGCGGCCATGCCTTCTTCCCTACCCACGAAGCCCAGGTGGTCGGTAGTCGTGGCCTTGATACTTACACGGCCTTCAGGAAGGGAGAGCGCGGCGCCTATCTTCTCTTTCATGTTCTTGATATGTGGGCCGAGAACTGGCCTTTGAGCCAACATTGTAGCATCAATGTTTACAGTCCGCCAACCGTCCCCGCGAGTAAGCTCTGATACTGTTGAGAGTAGAATAAGGCTGGAAATGCCCTCATAGCGGGGGTCACCGGAAGGGAAATGAACACCCTTGTCACCCAATCCGGCGGCGCCAAGCATTGCGTCCATGATAGCGTGTACCAGGACGTCGCCATCGCTGTGGCCCGAAAGTCCCTTGTGGAAAGGGACCTCTACGCCACCCAACACCAGGGGTCGCCCCTCCTTCAGAGGGTGGGCGTCGAATCCTATACCTATTCTTGACGCCACCGATTGCCCTCGTCGGGTTGCCTTCCGGCATGGTCCATTGCCCTCAAGAATATCTCGGCTACGGCCAGGTCTTCGGGCGTAGTGACCTTGATGTTGCTGTAGGAACCCATGAACACCTTGACCTTGTGGCCCAGGCTCTCGACCATAGAGGCATCGTCAGTGACCGTCTTCTCACAGGTACGGTGGGCTTGAAGGAGCAGGTCATATCTGAACACCTGGGGCGTCTGCACCATCCAGAGAGTATCCCTTGGTGGGGTGGACTCCACCAGGTGTGAGGAAGATATTATCTTGATGGTGTCCTTGGAAGGCACTGCCGCGACTGCTGCCCCTGTCTCCTGGGCGGCATCCAGCCCCCGCTCCAGAATGTCCGGGTCGAAGCATGGACGTGCGCCGTCGTGGATTACTATCCAGTGGTTCTTTCCATCGGGGAGGCGTTCCAAGCCCAGCCGTACCGAGTCCTGGCGGCGCTCCCCACCCTGGCAGACCGACACTACCTTACTCCAACCCCGATCTTCTGCAAGGGCCTGGCCCCGGTCCAGGTTGTCCGGGGACAGGACCAGGACTATGTCACTGACGAGAGGGCAGCTTTCAAAGGCCTCTACCGTGTGGGCTATGAGGGGTAAGCCAATAAGGGGAACAAATATCTTGTCTACGTTACCCATGCGGCGGCTCTCTCCCGCCGCGACGATAATTGTCCCCAGGTGAGCGGGCCTGGACTCCTCTGTGTCAGGACAAGACATCCCCGCTCCTACCCCACTTTGAGGTGAGCGAAGATAATGCGCCCGGCTGCGGTCTGGAGGACGCGGCTCACCGTCACATCCCGTAAGCTGTGCAAATAACGCTGGCCGCCTTCCACCACTACCATGGTGCCATCATCAAGGAAGGCGACGCCTTGGCCTATCTCTTTGCCCTCCTGGACAATGTTCACGGTCAGGTTTTCACCGGGGAGCACCATAGGCTTCAGAGCGTTGGCTAGCTCGTTTACGTTGAGCACCTGAATGCCCTGAAGCTCGGCTACCCGGTTCAGATTGAAGTCCGTAGTCAGAATGGAGGACTTCATAGACTTGGCAAGCTTCACCAGTTGGCTGTCTACCTCTCCACCTTTAAGCAGTTCTGCATCCAGGATTTGAATTGGCACGTTGGTTTCCCTGCGGAGCTTGGCCAGTGCCTCAAGCCCATTACGTCCGCGGGCTCTCCGTAATGAGTCGTTGGAATCGGCGATGTGGCGCAACTCATCCATCTCGAAGCCCGGTATGATTAGGGTGCCTTGAATAAACCCGCTCAGGCCCAGGTCTGCAATGCGGCCATCTATTATTGCGCTGGTATCCACCAATATCCGGCCGCCAGATGAATTATAGGAGGAAGAGTCCGCCAAGGCCTTGGGCAAGATATAGCTAATCTCGCCTGATCTATGGCTCCCCACCCACATCCCGAGTAGCCCCAGAGAGAAGCTGATGATTAGAGGAATACCCCAACTGAACCATCCGTCCAGATTA
>JAGWBG010000192.1 GCA_021296015.1 Dehalococcoidia bacterium
AGAACGCCCAGACCTCCCGCCTGGTGCATCAGTGTGGCGAAAGATGGTGATACCACCGCGTCCATAGCCGAAGCCATCACGGGATTATTGAACAGATGGTCACCTATCGTGAAGTCCGTGGAGGCCATACTTGGGTTGATCGTCACATCCCCGGGGACAATCGCCACCTCGTCAAACCCATAAGCCCGGTGAAGCTCCTTAAACATCGGTGCGTCCATTGTTAAATCACCTCTCTATCTTGGCCTTTCGGGGTAAGATCAAGATGTACCGGTGGCGGATCACCCATCGTACTGTGTGGTATGGTAGAGCAGTATCGGCGGGGACTTGGTAGGCAAGACTGTAACAGAGACGGGTATGAAAGTCAAGCTAAGCAAGGACACGGAAGTTGCGGGTTGTCAGCATCTGTTCCCTGGAGTAGAATAGGAATCGTATCATGTCCCGTTCAGGTTCTTGAAGGGTCTTTGAGGGATGTTGACGCTTGAGAGCCTGGAGATATTGCCTGATTTGTAACATTTCGTCTTGATGAAGAGGAGGCGCCATGATTTACGAGATGCGGACATATGACTTGAAGCCTGGCACGGTTGCCCAGTTTGAGGACAGATTTGCCGAGGCGCTGCCCCATCGCGAGAAGTATTCAAAGCTTGGGGCCTTCTGGCACACGGAGTTTGGACCCCTGAACCAGGTTATCCACGTCTGGCCCTACGAAGACATGCAGGAGCGGGCGGACGTGCGGGCGGAAGCCGCCAAAGACCCCATCTGGCCTCCCAAAACCGGAGACATAGTGCTCAACATGCTGTCCGACAGTCTGATTCCCGCTCCGTTCATGCGGCCTCTGGGTAACCAGCAACTGGGTAATGTCTATGAGATGCGAACTTACACCTACCGCGGGGGTGCACTCCCCGAAGTTATCAAGCGATGGTCGGATGCCATACCCCACCGGGAGAAATACTCTCCTCTGGCTGCCTGCTGGTATACCGAGTTTGGACCGCTGAACAAGTGGATTCACCTGTGGCCGTATAAGGACCTAACACAACGAGACCGGATTCGTGCCGAGGCGTTCAAGGACCCCAACTGGCCGGCTCCGACCCGCGAGTTCCAGGTGCAGCAGGAAAATAAAATCCTGATTCCGGCGGCTTTCTCTCCGATGCGGTAAAAGACCGGTATTCCCTCATCACCCAACAAGCAGAGGAGTTGACCATGAAAATCGGTGTTTCCGTGCCCAGTGTAGTGGGTGCTCCCGTAGACGTGGCCGTATTGGCCCAGAGGGCCGAGGAACTGGGGTTCGACTCTATATGGGTCCCTGAGCATCCCATCTTGCCGGTCCACTCTGCATCCCCGTTTCCCGGGTCTGCCGATGGAATCATTCCTGAATCCTACTCCCACATGATGGACCCTTTCATAGCTCTGTCGCGGGCCTCCGCGGTGACTGAGAAGATACATCTTGGCACGGGGATATGCTTGGTCCCGGAGCGCAATCCCCTCCTCCTGGCGAAGGTGATAGCCACCCTTGACCACTACTCAGGCGGCAGGTTCCTGTTCGGGATAGGGGCCGGCTGGCTCAAGGAGGAGACGGAAATCATGGGTGGCAACTTCGCCCACCGTTGGAGCCAGACCCGGGAGGCTGTCCAGGCTATGAAAGAGCTATGGACCAAAGACGAGGCCGAGTTTCACGGCAAGTATTATGACTTTCCGCCCGTGTTTTCCTGGCCCAAGCCTGCCCGGAAGCCTCACCCTCCGGTTATACTGGGCGGCATGGCCAAAAACGTTCTTCAACGTGTAGCTGCATGGGGCGACGGCTGGATGCCCAATAGGGTTACCCCGGAGCAGATAAGGGCCGGCCGGGCTACCCTGGACGAGTTGGCTACAACCCATGGCCGGGACCCAGGTTCCATTGAGATTACCATTTTTGGCCGTGAGCCTGACAACGATGAAATCAGGAGCTTTGAGGAAGCAGGCGCGGACGGCGTCGTTATCAGGCTACCTGGAACGTCAACCGAGGATGCTGCATCCCGTTTGAGCAGCATAGCCGGCCAGGTGCTTGGCTAACCACAAGTCCGGTGCGAAAACCTCCCCGTTACACCCTGACCATACCAATCACCTGTCCAATATCATCCACCTGCTCCAGGTTCCACAGCCGGTCCAGGAGGGCGTCTACCTGGGCCGGGGTAAGTATGTCCCGGGCCAGTGCACGAAACTTCTCCTCGAGTTCCTGATTGGTCATCGGGTTCTTCCAGTGCCCCCGATGATAGGGCACCTCGGGCGATGAATGCCGGTCGCCAGAGGTGGTGACAACTTCAACTGTGCTCAACATCGCTTCCGGGGCGCGGCGGTTGGCCTCCTCGGACACCGAGACCTTCACCTTTTGGCCCAGGTCGAGAAGCTGCGGATTTCGAAGGTACTCCTCACCGAAGTGGTGCTCCTCTACCGAGCCGTACATCAACGCTACCGCCACCGTATAGGGCATACTGTGGTCTGCCGTCTCCCGATTGGCAGGGTGCCATTTCTCGTCGTCACCCGCCATAATATCCTCGGCGGTCTGGAGCGTCTGAACGTTTACGTGAGCAATATCCTCCACCCTAGACAGTGAACCACGCACCTCCAGGGCTGCCTGCACCACGGTCTGGGAATACAGACCCAGGGGAAATCGCTTGATGGTGGCTTCCATAATCTTGAATGGCCCACCTGTGTCTCCGAAAGGCTCCAGAGTAAAAGGCTCACCGCTGACTGCCGTGAAAAACCCGCCTACCCCTTCAAAGACGGGTGAAGGCCCGGTTAGCCCCCGTTCAGCCAGGAGAGAGGCAAAAACCGCGTTCCGGCTGGCGTTGGCGAAGGCACAACCCTTCCACATGGATACGTCGCCGATGCGGGTCTGGAACAGGGCCTGATTGGGAGCAATACACAGATTAACCGTCTCTGCGGTCTGCTTCTGGGAGAGACCCATGACCTTGGCCGCAGCGAGGCCACTGGGGATAATTCCTAGGGTGACGTGGTCAAATCCCCTGCTACGGACGGATGCAGCGTCGCACAATCGGCAAAACACCTCGTAAGCCAGGACCGTGGCTGCAAGGACCGTCTTGCCGTCGGCGTGGACTATCTCGGCCGGGGAGAGTATTGCGGCGAGGGTGTCGCTTGGGTGGCACGGTTCCTTGCCGGTGTAGCCGTCGTTAAAGTCCAGGTATCGAATCATCACACCGTTAGCGAAAGCTGCCATGTCCGGAGAGGTGGAATGGCCGCTGACCAGGATAGTCGCAGGACGGGTGCTCGTTACGGTGCTCGCCAATTCCCTCGCAATCCTGGCGGGCTCGCTGTGATAGCCTCCGATGGCGCAGCCCAGGGCATCTACTATCATGCGCTTGGCCTGCTGTACTACATTGGCAGGCAGCTCATCGAATTTCAATGAGGTGGTATACGATGCCAGAAGGTCTGTCATCTTGTCCATGGCTGTACCTCCTTCGTGTTAGGGCGTGTTAGGGTTTTGCGAGGGCCGTTGACGGCCCTTCGGTGACTACATATAATAGCACCACATCAAAGGGCTTACCAACTTAACGTTGGGAAACCTGCGTTGTTCAGTGTTACTGTCTCCATCGTAGAGGACCCCGTCCACAAGACTCCCTTGGTGTGTTACCTTTGGGACAAATTGCCAATAGGGGTGGCAAGTTATGAGTCGGCTTCCGGGTAAAGTATTAATGGTCCAGGGCAATGATTCCCACGTGGGCAAGAGCGTGCTTGTGGCAGACATGTGTCTAATATTT
>JAGWBG010000193.1 GCA_021296015.1 Dehalococcoidia bacterium
CTTCACGACACTCCCATGACTAGCCACACCCCATTCCGTCCCGGTTGCCACAACTGCCGGTGCTTGCTACCATTGACTGGACGAATCTTTATGGGAAGGTTAGATTGCGTTTTGGCGAACTGGTCGAAGGCCGTTTTATCCGGAGGTTGAACCGTTTTGCCGCCCTGGTTGACATTGACAGCGTGGAGCGGACCGTTCACGTTGCCAACTCGGGGAGGATGCGAGAGTTGCTGGAGGAGGGCCGACGGGTGTTCCTGAAGCCGGTGCCGGGAGACCATCGCAAGACCGCTTTCGACCTGGCACTTGTAGACCTGGGACATACCCTGGTGTCTGCCGACGCACGGCTGCCCAACGCTCTGGTCTGCGAAGTTCTGGAGGCGAAGAGGTTGCCCCAGTTCGCGGGGTACGACCATTTTACAAGGGAGGTTACCTACGGGGAAAGCCGCCTGGACATCGCGTTGGAAGGTTCGGAGGGCATGTGTTACGTGGAAACCAAATCTGTTACCCTGATTGAAGGCGGAACGGGTCTTTTCCCGGACTCTCCCACCATTCGTGGTAAGAAGCACGTAGATAGCCTGTCCAAGGCCATCCTGGAGGGATACCGTGCTGTGGTGTTCTTCGTGGTCCAGAGGGACGATGCCCAGGCTTTCTCCCCCAACGACGCTGCCGACCCTCAGTTCGGCGTGGCCCTGCGCCGGGCACTGAGCCAGGGAGTGGAGGTCTACGCATACGGGTGTCGTGTTACCACAGGAGAGATAGCCTTGTCAGACCCGCTGACTGTGAAATTATGAGCAAAGCGTCTCAAAAGAGGGATAGTACCTCTGCCCAGGCCAGCGAAGCCGCCCCTACAGCGGATGTCAGCAAGGCCTTGCTGCTTGAGGTCTACCACCGGCTCTATGAGCGCTATGGGCCGCAGCACTGGTGGCCCGGAGAAAGCCCCTTGGAGACGGTTCTCGGCGCTATCCTGACCCAAAACACCGCATGGACCAACGTCGAAAAGGCTCTGGCAAACCTCAAGGGGACCGATATGCTATCGGTTCACGCCCTCAGAGGCGTTGCCGAACCCGATTTGGCAGCTATGCTGAGGCCGTCGGGTTACTTCAATGCCAAGGCGAGGAAGGTGAAGGCTTTCATCAACTATCTGTGGGACTGCTACCACGGCGAGATGGAGGAGTTTCTACAGGAAGATACGGAGTGGCTGAGAGAGGAGTTGCTCTCCATATACGGGATAGGGGAGGAGACGGCGGATGACATACTCCTGTACGCCGCCGGGAAGCCGTCCTTTGTCATAGACACCTACACCCGCCGTATATTGGAGCGTCTGGCGCTGAAGCCGTCAGACGGCAAGAGCTATCAGGCCTACCAGAGGCTATTCCACAGGAACCTGCCCCGGGACGTGTCCCTCTATAACGAGTATCACGCTCTCTTGGACCGCCACGGCAAGGAGACCTGCAAGAAGGAGCCGCTCTGCCGAGGCTGTTGCTTGCTTGAGCTTTGCCCAAGGGGAAGACTCTCTATTGACACGTCCAATAGCCAAACCCTATAATTGCAGCTAAGTCAAGTGCATCTAGGCCCGTAGGGGAGCTTGGTTTAGCCAGGCTGAGAGGGCGACCCCGAATGCCGCCGACCCTTGCGAACCTGATCTGGGTAATGCCAGCGGAGGGAATGTGGTCCCAAATGGTATGAGAAATCTGAGCCGCCACTCCTAGGGGAGTGGCGGCTTCATTTTGCCTTTGCCGGGCGATTATCACAGAATAGAAAAGGATATACCAACCCTGAGGAGGTGAGCGATGACCCAGGTATCTGAGAAGAAGCTCAATGTACTGAGTACCACCCCGCATCCATCGAGCAAGAAGGTCTATGTAGAGGGTTCCAGGGCCGACCTCAAGGTGCCCATGCGGGAGATCAGTCTAACGCCAACGTCGGGTCGTTTCGGCAGCGAGGAGAACCCGCCCCTCCGGGTCTACGATACCAGCGGCCCCTATACCGACCCCACGGTAGAGACCGACGTCCGTAGCGGGTTGCCCGCCCTGCGCCGCAACTGGATTCTGGAACGGGGCGATGTAGAGACATGGGAAGGGCGGGAGGTGCAACCCGCCGATAACGGCCTCAAACCACTGGGGCAACAGAATGGGCAGTCCTTCCAGGGCCTGAAGCGTAGTCCCCTCAGAGCCAAGCCAGGCCGGGCAGTGACCCAGATGCACTACGCCCGAAATAGGGTCATCACCCCGGAGATGGAGTTCATCGCCATCCGTGAGGGCGTCTCTGCCGAGTTCGTGCGGGATGAGGTAGCACACGCCCGGGCCATCATCCCCGCCAACGTCAATCACCCGGAGAGCGAGCCCATGATTATTGGCCGCAACTTTCTGGTAAAGATCAACGCCAACATCGGGAACTCGGTAGTCACCTCCTCCATCGAGGAAGAGGTGGAGAAGATGGTCTGGTCCACTCACTGGGGTACCGACACCGTGATGGACCTTTCCACTGGAAGGAACATCCACAACACCCGGGAGTGGATTATCCGCAACTCGCCAGTACCCATCGGCACGGTCCCCATCTACCAGGCTCTGGAGAAGGTGGGCGGCAAGGCCGAGGAGTTGACCTGGGAGATTTATCGGGACACGCTCATTGAGCAGGCCGAGCAAGGTGTGGACTACTTCACTATCCACGCCGGGGTGCGTCTGCAATATGTACCTCTCACCGCCAAGCGGGTGACGGGCATCGTCTCCCGTGGCGGCTCCGTCATGGCCGCCTGGTGCCTCGCCCACCACCAGGAAAACTTCCTGTATACCCACTTCGAGGATATATGCGAGATTATGCGGGCCTACGACATCTCCTTCTCCCTTGGGGACGGCCTCAGACCCGGCTCCATAGCCGACGCCAACGACGAGGCCCAGTTTGCCGAACTTGAGACCTTGGGCGAGCTAACCCAGACGGCCTGGAAACACGACGTACAGGTGATGATCGAGGGGCCGGGGCACGTGCCGATGCACAAAATCAAGGAAAACATGGACAAGCAACTGGAGGTCTGCCACGAGGCACCCTTCTACACCCTGGGCCCTCTGACAACGGACATCGCTCCGGGCTACGACCATATCACCTCGGCCATCGGCGCAGCTATGATAGGCTGGTTCGGGACCGCGATGCTCTGCTATGTTACCCCCAAGGAGCACCTGGGCCTTCCCAACAGGCAGGATGTCAAGGACGGCGTCATAGCTTACAAGATTGCCGCTCATGCAGCCGACGTCGCCAAGGGACACCCCGGCGCCCACCTGTGGGACGACACTATTTCAAAGGCCCGGTTTGAATTCCGATGGCAGGACCAGTTCAACCTGTCCCTGGACCCGGAAACGGCCCACAGCTTCCATGACGAGACCCTGCCCGCAGAACCGGCAAAGGCGGCCCATTTCTGCTCTATGTGCGGGCCCCATTTTTGCAGTATGAAGATTACTCAGGATGTACGCGAGTACGCCCAGAAGATGGGGCTTGACACCAATGAAGCCCTGACCGCGGGGATGGAAGAGAAGGCCCGCGAGTTCCGGGAATCGGGCAGCAAGATATACCAGAAGACCTAGTATTCCTCCGGGAACAGCCCATTTTCATAGTCATACGCGGTCTCGGCGAGGCCACCAAGGTCTCGCCGAGTGCCGGGAAGTGTCATCCCGACGCACCCAATCACGTCATTCCCACCCAACGGAGTGGGGGTCTAAAATCTCTCCTGCAAGTCAAGGTCGGTCCTCCCTTC
>JAGWBG010000194.1 GCA_021296015.1 Dehalococcoidia bacterium
GAGCCAAGTTAGGAGCCGTGGACCAGTGGAGCAACGGGATTAACACCAGGGGTGTATTCATTGACGTACCTAAATACCGAGGTGAGCCTTACGTTACACAAGACCGCCCCGTGCACGGCTGGGAACTGGAGGACATAGCCAAGTCTCAGGGAGTAACGGTGGAGTCAGGTGACGCTCTGGTAGTTTACAGCGGGCGGGAGGCCTTCGCCGATGCACAACCCTATGCCGCATACGCCGCCAGCAACCCGGAGAGGCCAGGTCTCCATATCTCGTGCCTCCCCTATATAAGAGACCACGACGTGTCAGTAATAGTCTGGGATATGATGGACCTGGCACCCGGTGGGTACGACATTCCCTGGGGGGTCCACGGCGCTATCTTCGCCTACGGAGTCGCACTGCTGGACAATGCCTTGCTGCAACCTCTCGCAGAGGCGTGCGCTCAGGAAGGCCGCTACGAGTTCATGCTGATGGTCGCCCCTTTGAAGGTAGAGGGCGGTACGGGTTCTCCCGTCAATCCCATCGCCCTGTTCTAGCCTTTCCTCACAGGCGAGCAGGTGTCTCGGATACACCGTACCTCTGCTCCATTTCGTAGATACCTTCCAGTCCCAGCAGGTTGGGGTAGTCCCAGCGCGTTTCCCATCGGTCAAGGTTTATCTGGCCCGTCGTCTTCAATTCTTCAAAGGAGTCTTTAACGGCCAGGTACACCTTCCAGGTGGTAGCGCCGCAAATCATGAGCTTATAGCCCATCTTGTCCACCTCTTGGGTCGGTAGAAGGTCGCCATTGTACATCCGTGGTACGTCCTTCAAGTCGGCAGCGTAGGCTTGCAAGTCCTCCACGGTCTTGATGCCATCCACAAACACCATGTCGGCTCCGGCGTGTATATAAGCCTGACACCTCGTTACGGTGTCTTCCCCTCCGGTCACAGCGTAGGCGTCGCTGCGAGCAATGATGGTAACATCCGGGTCTCTGCGAGCGTCCAGGGCAGCGCGAATCTTCTGCACCATCTCATCTTGCGGTATGACCTCCTTGCCCTCAAAGAACCCGCATTTCTTCGGCGAGAGCTGGTCCTCTATGTGGATAGCCGCTACTCCGGCGTCCTCATATTCCCGCACAGTCCGCCAGACGTTGATGGGGTTACCGTATCCGGTATCGGCATCGGACACCACCGGAACCGAGACGGCCCCTGCGATATATCTGGCGTTCTGCACCATCTCGGTCTGCGTTATGAGACCCACGTCGGCGAAGCCCCTCTCAGCAGCGGTACCGGAGCCGGTCATGTACACCGCCTCGAAGCCCGTGGCTTCAGCTATCTTGGCATGAAACGCATTCAGGACAAAGGGTGCTACCACAAGGTGGCCCGAACTGAGCATCCTGCGTAACCGAGTCGTAGCTTTCATATTCGCTCCTCCAAACTGTTGTCTGCCCGCTACCAGCCCAGGGCATAGCTGTCCCACCGGGGGTCGGCGCCACCCAAAAGGACCCCGCGCTCCCGGTCTACTACGATGCCACACAGGTCTCCGGTAGACATGTTCGCCCCACTCCACCATTCTACTTTGTGGCCCAGCTTCGCCAGCGCCTCGCCTACTTCCTTGCCGATATGGCCCTCCAGGATAAGCTGGCCCGGCTCATAGGAATGAGGCCAGGATGTATTGGGGTAGGCATTTGAACGGAACCGGGGCACTTCCACTGCCTGCTGAGGATTAAGCCCAAACTCAACTATGCTGAGGAACATCTGGGCCATGGCCTGTACCTGCATGTCGTCGCTTGGAGTCCCGAAGGGCATATACAATTCGCCTTTCTTGAGGACCATAGCCGGGCTAGGAGTGAGACGGGGACGTTTCCAAGGCCCGAGGCAGGAGGGATGGGTCGGGTCCAACCAACTCTGGCCCCCACGAGAGGAGATAATCAGCCCCAAGCCGGGAACGATAGGGGTGTGGGTAAATCCGTCGCTGGGTGTGGACGAGAAGGCATTCCCCCATCGGTCTACGGCGCAGGTATAGCTGGTATCGGGGACAGGAAGCCCCGGAGCCGGGACATTCGTGGCAGTACGCCGGACCGCCGCCTCCCTGCCTCTATAGGACCACGGGTTGCCTGCCGTAGGCAATTCAAGACGTGTCCTTTCAGGGTCTATCGCTTCACGTCTGACGGCCGCGTACTCCTTGGAGTTTAGGCCGGCCATCGGCACGTCCACAAAATCGGGGTCACCGTAGTAGGCCTCACGGTCGGCAAAGGCCAGATTAGTAGCTTCCACCAGGGAATGGACATATTGCGGGGAGTTGTGACTCATACCCTGGAGGTCAAGGCCTTCCAGGATATGCAAGACTTCAATAAGCGCCGGACCCTGACACCAGGGCCCACAAGTGTAAACGGTATAGTCCCCGTAGGTCCCTACCTCCGGCGCCTCCACCTTGACGCTAAAATCTGCGAAGTCCTCCATGGTGAGGAGCCCGTTGTTCTCCTGGCAGAAGCGCACCATCTTTTCAGCCACTTCACCCCTGTAGAAGAAGTCCCTGGCGGCTCTCATGGCCCCCTGGCGACCTTTGTAGGCATTGGCCCTCTCTACCTCTATCATCTGCCGGAAGACTCGCGCCAGGTCATTCTGAACGAACACGTCACCGTGCTGGAGGGGCCTTCCGCCGGGCATAAAAAGCTCAGCGGTGCCGAGGTGACTTTCAATATTCTCTCTGTACCGATTGATGCCACCGTTGGTATTATAGGAAGTGGGTACACCTTTCTCCGCCATCTCAAGACTTGGCGACACTACCTGCTCAAAGGTCATGGTCCCATATAGCTCCAGAGCGGTAATCCAGGCATCACAGGCAGCCGGCACTACGCTTCTGGGCATGTCAAGAGGTATCTCGCCGCCATACTTCTTCAGGTAGTCATCTAGGTTAGCAACCTTGGGCCAACGTCCAAGCCCACTTATGGTCAGCACCTCTTGCCTATCGGCCAGATAGAGGATGATTGGGGCGACCCCGGCAAAGCTGGTGAGGTGGGGAAGTGCTACTTTTATCTCAATACCCGAGGCTACTCCCGCATCAACTGCGTTTCCGCCCGCTTCAAGCATACGAAATCCCGCTTGCGCTGCGAGATAATGGCCTGAAGCAACCATGTGATTGGTGCCTATGAATGGAACCCGGTGACGTGGAAATCCCTCTGGCGTCATTGGCAGATGACCTTTCACCTCGTTTCCATAACAATACTCCTTTGAAATCCAGAAGCGAAGTAAGAAGCACAGGAAACGGGGCCATGCGTTTGACAGTACATTACGCCGGTGCTATATTTCACGGTGTTCTGTCCTGCCTGCTGGCAGGCAGGAATAATGTGCCGTTGTGACTGACCCAGAGGAGGTTTTATGTCCTTGAACATCGTCGTCCTTGCCAAGCAGGTCATAGACCCCGAGATGCCCGTGTCAGCTTTCCAGGTTAACCGGGAAAGCCGGTCGGTGGTCACACCCTCCAATATACCGCCAGTAGTTAATGGATTCGACGAGAACGCCGTTGAAGCAGCCCTTCAAATCAAAGAGTCTCAGGGCGCTACCATAACCGTCATATCCATGGGCAAGGGTTTTTCTATGGACGTGATGAAGAAGCCCCTGTCAATGGGCGCCGACGAACTGGTCCTGCTTCAGGACGAGGCATACGACAATGTGCCGGACAGCTTCTTCATAGCCCACGTACTGGCTACCGCCATAAAGAGGCTGGGGCAGTTCGACCTCATTATTTGTGGACGTCAG
>JAGWBG010000195.1 GCA_021296015.1 Dehalococcoidia bacterium
TCAACATCATCGGGGATGCCTTCATAATCTCCGGCTACGACATACGCTCAACATTACGGGTTCTGTTCAAGTCCGACTTTTTCAAAGATGCCCGCTTTGCCAAGGTGAAGAGTCCGGCGGAAGTGGTGGTGGGCACCATGAATCTGGTAGGCGACTTCAAGGGCGTACCCAAGCCCGGCCTCTACGCCATAGGCGGGGAGCCTGCGAATATGGGTCAGGACCTTCTCAACCCGCCCAGCGTGGAGGGATGGCACACCGGGGCCGAGTGGATAGACAGCGGCTCCCTGGTGAGGAGAATCAACTTCGTGGCCGACCGGGTGGGAGACATCAGCTTGCCGGGTGTACGGGACATCGTTAGCAGAGTCCGGTCCCAGGGGACCATGACGCCGGAGCAGCTTGTCGAGAGTTGCCTCGACCTGATTGGGCCTGTGCAAGTCAACGACAGCACCCACCAGGAGTTGGTGGCCCATGCCCGGCGGAGTGGAGAAGTGCTCTGGGATGCCGAGGAAACGTCCGACACCTCGACCCGAAGGGTAACGGAGATGCTGCAACTGATAGTCTCCTCCAGGGAGTACCAGTTCGGCTAATAAACTCTACCCGGCTTAACGCCGCTCATCCGGCTTTTGCACGACGGACAGGTATCCCCAAAGACGGCAAGTAGTCCGGCAAGAGCGGTTAACGGTTAACTATAAGGTTAGGTCCAACTCATAGACGGAGGCTGAAAATGCTTACGCGAACTGTGTTCGGTCGCACATACTCCTATAGCCACTGCATAGGCCGTGGTGCCAACGGTGGAACCGGGTTCAGAATTCCGGTAGACGTGGGCCTGGCCCCCAATGGCGTGGCATACGTGCTAAATCGGGGTGCTGAATATGTCCCATCCGCACGGGTCACCAAGTGTACCCTCGGCGATGACGCTGGCCAAGAGGAGCTAATACACGAGTTCGGTAGCGACGGTTCCGAAGACGGCCAGTTTATGCGAGTCACTTCCCTGGCTCTTGATAAAAATGAGAATGTATATGTGGCCGACGAGTGGCTCAACAGGATTACCATTTTCGATAAAGATGGTAATTTCCTGGACAAGTGGGGCATACAGGGTTCAGGTGACGGAGAGATGGACCGTCCCTGGGGAATCACTTTCGATGAGGATGGGAACCTGTGGGTCGTTGACAGCGGGAACAACCGAGTCCAGACCTTCACCAGGGACGGGAAATTCCTGTCCCAATGGGGCAGGGGTGGCAGCGGTGACGGCGAGTTCAACATGCCCTGGGGAATTACCCTCGACAGCAAAGGCGACGTGTACGTGGCAGACTGGTACAACAGCCGTGTGCAGAAGTTCACCCCGGACGGCAAGCACCTGATGACTTTTGGCGCTCCCGGCAGTGGTGATGGTGAGCTGCGCCGTCCCACGGGTGTGGCCGTGGACGATGAGGGCGACGTCTATGCGGTAGACTGGGGCACCAACAAGGTACACGCCTACGGCCCCGACGGCTCATATCTCACCACTTTTATCGGGGACGCTCAACGACTCCCTATGTGGGGAGAGATGTCCATAGATGCCAACCCCGATATGCTGAAAGCACGAAAGAGGGTCAAGAGCCTGGAACCCGAGTGGCGGTTCTACTATCCCGTGGCCGTAGAGATTGACGACCGGCGGAGAATTGTAATAGTAGACCAGCAACGCACCCGCCTCCACATTTACATCAAAGAGAAGAATTATGTGGAACCCCAGTTCAACCTGTAAGTGGCATATTGTATAAATGCGACATCAAGCGCCGGGTTAGAGGACCTTCAATCCTTGCCCGGCGCTCTATATGGAGGAGACATGTACGACTTCCACACCCATACCTTTCTTAGCGATGGCGTACTATCGCCGGTGGAGCTTATTCGTCGCGCCTTCGTCAGAGGCTACAGGGCGATGGCCGTGACCGACCACGTGGGCATGGGAAACCTGGAGATGGTCTTGAGTACCCTGGTAAAGGACTGCCAAGCGACCTCGGCCCGATGGGATATATGCGTCATGCCCGGAGTGGAGATTACCCACGTTCCCAAAGAGGATATAGACATGGTAGCCAGAGCGGCAAAGGGGCTGGGAGCAAGGATAGTGATAGTCCACGGCGAAACGGTGGTCGAGCCCGTCGAGCCGGGCACTAACCACGCAGCTATCAGCTCCTCAGCGGTGGATGTGCTGGCTCACCCCGGTATCATAGAGCCGGAGGATGCACAATTAGCAGCAAGGAACGGGGTGTTCCTGGAGATTTCGGCGCGCAAGGGCCATAGCCTCGCCAACGGCCATGTAGTGAAGATGGCCCACCAGGCAGGTGCTCTCACCGTGCTGGACTCGGATGCTCACGAGCCAGATGACCTGCTCACTCCTGAACTTACCCGGAAGGTTGCTCTGGGTGCAGGCCTGTCCCATGAGGAGGCCCACATTCTCCTTGAGAGAAATCCCAGGAGCTTGCTGGACAAGCTGGGAGTTCCCCTGTCCCCGGCGACCCGTATGTAGCGTGCGGCGCTCTCCCACAATGGACCGCGAGCGACCAGGATGGCGAACTCGGCTACTGTACTCCCTATCTTACCGGGGAGAGGGAGTATCCAGGAACACCTCAGGCAGCCTTGCCGATGCGGAACACCTTGGTGCCGCATTGGGGGCATGTGCCCTGAGTAGCCGGTCTTCCGTTCTTCAGAGTTACCTGTTGGGGGCCTTGTACTTCCCTTTTGGCGCGGCACTTAAAGCAGTAAGCCTCCATTTCCCATCCCTCCTTGAACCTCAGCATCCTATGGAGCAGCCGTTAAACTGTTGCCGTTCTGCAGCGTAACTGGGGTTCGCAAGCGTATAGAAGCTGTCCCATCGGCACGCCCCAGGCTGCAGAACACTAATCAGTTGTGCCTAGCTACCAATATACATAGCCTGCGTAGTTTGTCAAGGCAGTCTATGACCAATCCAGGAGTATTTAAGAAATTAGCAGGGTCGCCTCTTGTGATTCCCCTGTCCGCCATCAGTGTCAATAACCCCTGGTTGGCTTACAAAATGCAAGTACATCAAGCGTTTTCGTGGGGATGACGAGGAGGACTGGGGGTGCAAGTTGAGATGTCCGTAAGACTGCCTATGGACTTGACCTCCGGCAGCATGAAGCGTTCTTTAGTCAATACGGGTCTCATAGGCTCAGGGAGTCGTCTCCCGATTGCTCGGGCCATTACACTCCCTTGGGCCCACCGTCTCCGAGACCGTTGTCCCCCAATAATTCAGGCAAGGATCTAAATGGCCGTAAGGCTGGCTCGCATCACGTCGGTAGGGCACAAAATCCAGGTAGTCCGTGCCCTACGCCACCGCAATTTTCGATGGCTGTGGTTGAACACTGCCGCAAGCTCAGCGGGACTGGGAATGCAGTTCCTGATTCTGGGCTGGCTGGCGCTGAACATAACCGCCTCCTCCACCCAGCTAGGCCTGGTGATATTCCTGTATGGCATACCCAACCTGTGCTTTGTCATGTTCGGTGGAATTATTGCAGACCGGGTGGACAGGCGCAGACTGTTGATTAACACCCAGGCAGCCGTAACCACACTCATCTTCATCATTGCCACTCTGACCATAGTCGACCTCGTGGAAGTATGGCACCTCTACATCACCGCCTTTATCCTTGGAGTCCTCCAAGCCATGAATATGCCCGCACGGATGGCGATTGTCTCGGACATCGTAGACCGGGAAGACATTATGAACGCAGT
>JAGWBG010000196.1 GCA_021296015.1 Dehalococcoidia bacterium
AGACATCGGTCTGCCGCACCCCGATCCGACTTTGAAGTAATTGTCCCATACCAAAACCAAGATACAAGGAGACAGAGATATGCTTACAACTACTTCACTGCGTTGGCTGGCGGTCGCCGTATCTGCGGCAATGCTGTTGGCGGTCGCCGCAGCCTGCGGCACGGAGACCGTGGAGGTCCCCGGCGAGACCGTGGTGGTCGAGAAGGTGGTAACGGAGACAGTGGAGGTCCCCGGCGAGACTGTGGTGGTGAAAGAAGAGGTAATCAAGACCGTCGAGGTACCTGGAGAGACCGTCGTCAAAGAGGTCGTCAAGGAGGTGATGGTGCCGGGCGAGACTGTGGTGGTGGAGAAGGAGGTCGTTAGGACCGTCGAGGTCCCTGGCCAGACCGTGGTGGTGGAGAAGGAGGTCGTGAAAGAGATCGAATCGGATAGATATGTCCGCAACGTCTGGGGTGAGCTGGTAGCAAAGCCCCAGTACGGCGGGACAATCCCCCTAGCTACAGGGTGGAATTTTTCAGGGTTTGACCCTTATGATAATGATTCCTCGAACAACCCACTTTCTCTCGTTCTGGAAAAGCTGGGCATAGCCGACTGGGCAACACCCCGTGACGAATTTGACTTTACAACAGCCTACATTCCTATGTCCTACATTAAACCGCATCTGGCTGAGAGCTGGGAGCAGCCGGACCCGCTGACCACTATCTTCCACATCCGCAAGGGCGTTACCTGGCACGATAAGGCACCGATGAACGGTCGGGAGCTAACTGCCTATGATGTCGAGTTTAGCTTCCACCGGATAATGGGGCTGGGCAGTGGCTATACCGAGCCAAGCCCCTTTGCTGCGGCTTTGGGTAACCTGCCAGTAGAATCGGTGACGGCTACCGATAATTGGACGGTGGTTGTTAAAGCATCGAGCTTCAGCTTTGACATACTGGATAATATGTTGATCATCGAGGAGTTTGGTAATTTTATACAGCCGCGCGAAGTCATCGAGCAGTATGGAGACCTCAAGGATTGGAGGCACCTCGTCGGCACTGGTCCCTATGAGCTGACTGACTATGTCAATGCTTCCGTCTACGAATACACCAAGAACCCCAACTACTGGCTCACAGACGAGCGTTACGCTGGGTACCAGTTGCCTTTTGCCGACGAGATTGAGTTGCTCGTCATGCCAGACCTCACGACGCGGCTGGCGGCGCTGCGCTCAGGTAAGATTGTAAATATGACCGAAGAATTTTGGCCGCTTGACCAGGTAGCAAGCCTCCAGCGAACCAACCCTGAACTTCTTCTGGTAAACAGAGTAGGTCGTGCAACCGCAGTCGGTTTGCTGGTGAGCGAGCCGCCCTTTAGTGACATTAGGGTGCGCAAGGCGATGCAGAAGGCAATTAACCTCGAGGAGATTGCCAATACCTACTATCTTGGTAATGCCGACCCAACACCCTATGGTCCTCTTTCGAAGGCTGTCAAAGACTACTACATCCCATTTGATGAGTGGCCTGAAGAGGCTAAAGAAGGCTATCGATATGACCCGGATGCGGCCGAGAAGCTGCTTGATCAGGCTGGATATCCCCGCGACTCGGATGGCATTAGACTTAGGACAAAATATGACATGGACCCGGCATTTATGGATATAGATCTGGGCCAAATAGCCAAAGCCTATTGGGCGGAGATTGGCGTTGATGTCGAGCTTAATATAGTTGAAGGTGGCCAATTGTGGGACCGTGTGACGGCCAAAACATATGAACATATGACCCTGGCGGAGACCCGACACAACAGCTTTAGTCCTCTTCCTTTGCTAGATTACGCGGCTGCCTCGACCAATGAGTGGCAAAGTTTCGGTATTGATGACCCCACGTTTGACGAGCTGCTGGTCAAAGCAACGGCGTCTACTGACCGTGAGGAGATAACGAATTATGTGAGACAGGCAGACCTCCGCTTCAGCGAGATGCAGTGGAATCTATTTTTGCCTGTCATCCCTGCTTTTGCCTTCGTCCAGCCATGGCTCCATGGTTACAATGGTGAATACTCTATGGGAGGCGGTACACACTTCCTCCAGTACAGCCGGAGCTGGATTGACCACGAATTCAAGAAAGAGATGGGGCATTAGTGCCTGGCTCTTCGGGATAACAAAGAAGCGTATGTGAGATGTCATTCTAAGGGAGCGATGACTCTGTCGCCTGCGGGCATACAAAGCGTACGGGAGATTCTTCGCCTCAATATGCCTCAGACGCCGTCCTGATCCTTCCGCGGTAGGACGAGGGAATGACATGGTTGTGTGGCCATGTCACGCACGATCTAAAGTTTGCTGAGGGGGTCCCCCTCAGCGGACTTTTTTGGGTGACATCCGTAAAGGCCTCAATTCTGGCTAACGAGACGGTTCGGCACGGTATTGGGCTAAGGGGCTAACTGGAATATGGCCCACGGGAACAAGCACAACAAGAAATGCCATAGGAAAGTAAGTGGTGTCGAACCGTACTACTGCCGGGGTCTGATATGCATCACTACTTGATCAGAAGATTACTGATGATGATACCCACTCTTTTCATTATCTCTATCATAGTCTTTCTGATGATTAGTCTCATACCGGGTGACGTTATAGACAGTATGATGCAGCAGGGGTTTGCGAGGCGGGCAGGGGGGGGATTGGACCGCGAAGCGCTGGAACGCGCCCTCGGGTTGGACGTACCAATGTATGTTCAATACGGTCGCTGGATAGGCGATATCTTTCTGCACGGTAGCCTGGGTGATTCCCTGCGCACTGGGGAACCGGTCGTGACGACGATCCTCGGTAAAGTAGCCACAACTGTTGAGCTTGGCCTCATGGCCATAGTGATTTCAGTAATGATGGCGCTGCCCATAGGTATCTATTCGGCAATTCGGCAGGACACGGTCGGTGACTATACAGGACGTAGCATAGCTATCATCTTTATCGCCGTACCGAGCTTCAGGATAGCTACGATGATAATGCTCTACCCCTCAATCTTGTGGGGGTGGTCGCCACCTGTGCCGCTTATTCCTTTCAGGGAGGACCCACTGGGTAACCTGGGGCAGTTCTTCATCCCATCTTTCATTCTAGGTATGGCTATGGCTGGAATGACCATGAGAATGACTCGCACCATGATGCTGGAGGTGCTGAGGCAGGACTACATCAGGACTGCGTGGTCAAAGGGGCTCAAAGAGAGGTTAGTGGTCAGGAGGCATGCCCTGAAGAACGCGCTGATTCCAGTGGTGACCATAGTAGGAGCGGAGTTGCCTGTGCTGGTCGGCGGCGCCATAATTTTTGAGCAGATATTCGCCCTGCCCGGGATAGGTCGACTCCTGTTGGTATCTCTTTCTGATAGAGATTATACCTTGGTCTCTGGAGTAAACCTGGTTATCGCGTCCGGGGTAGTGGTAGCGAATCTACTGGTGGATATCTCCTATGCCTATTTGGACCCCAGGGTGCGATACAGGTAGCCCAGGCAAACAGATGAGTCATCTTAGAGATATCCCGTTAGAAGAAATCGAAACGAAGAGGCACCACGCCTTGTCCGACTTCTTCGTCAGGCTAGTACGGGAGAAGCCATTGGGGGTTGCCGGCGGGATCATAGTCCTGATACTGCTGTTCAGCGGCATTTTCGCGGACTTCTTGGCTCCCCATGGGATGAATGAGCTTCACCTGATAGACAGGCTGGCGGCACCATCAGCAGAGTACCTGCTGGGCGCGGACCAG
>JAGWBG010000197.1 GCA_021296015.1 Dehalococcoidia bacterium
GTCAGATTGCGAAGACATAGTGCGCAACCTGTTTCACGGGAGAGTCCCGTTCCAGGATGAGTATCTCAGGCCCTATACCAAAAGAGAGTATCTCACCCGAATACTCACGAATCTCAAGCACAACCATGTCAGAGCGGAGGACTATCATCGCAGTATCTCCGCCGCCGACCTGATAGCCATGATGAACCCTTCGCTGGGGAGCAACATCAAGGAAAGGGCAACTTTCCACTATTCCCTGAAGCAATACAGGCTTGCCATAAGTGACCTGGAACTCTACCTCAGTACGAACCCGGAGGCCCAAGATGCGGAGGAGGTAAAGCGCCAAATCCAGGGCATCTGGGCCACTATCGCGACCCTTAACTAAGATGGTGTTTCAAAAGTGCCTTCTCTCCTAGTAGGAGAAGGTTAGGATGAGGGGGGCCTGTCACCCTCACCTCAAACCTCTCCCATCAAGGGAGAGGAGGCTCTATGGCAACGCCTTTACAAACACCTTCTTATCCAGAACACGCCTAGTCGAGACAGAATCTATTGGGAGGTGCCCACCCAGCCAGTCTGAGAGACGTCTATGATGACACCGTCGGGAGCTCCGTACTTGACCTCCACGTTGGCGTGACGGGGGTGGTCCATACCCACTCCCAAGGCCCTGTTAATCTCATCCCTGGGCATGGAACCGGCGGCCTCCAGCTTATTGGCCACCTCTTTGAGGTCGTCCACCTGAAACCCGATGTGGTGGATGCCGCTGTAACCCTGCCCATACTCGGGGCCGGCGACCTGGTCGTTCTTGAAATCAAGGATTGCCACGTTGATGTCCCCATCGCTGAGGTAGTACCCGGAGGCATTGGGGCTGTCCAGCTTGGCAATCTCCGTGAGTCCGAACACCTCGGTGTAGAATTTGGCGGTCTTTTCCGCATCCTGAGTCGCTATAGCTATGTGCTTAATCTTTGCCATGTCGAGTCCTCCTGTTGAGATACTGTGACTGATTAAGGATACACTTCTTCCGAAATACTCGCTACTCCGAAGGATCAACCGCCCTCAAAGAAACGCCGGGGATTCTGCACCATTATCCGTTGAACGTTGTCATCATGGCAACCTCCCGCATCAGGTCCGGACCGGGGGTAGCAGTCCCAGCATCTCCCGCGCCTTGGCAGGGGTGGCGGGTTCCCTGCCGTGCAGACGGGCGAGGCTCACCGCCCATTCCACGTATTCGGCGTTGGAGCGGGGTTGGGGGTTGTTGGGCAGCCGGGGAGAGTCCTCGAATCCCACCCTCAAGTGGGCCCCCGTAGCCATAGCCAGGGACACTATGGTGAAGGTCTCAAGGCCGCTGCCGTGGGCGAGCCACGTGGCGTTGGGGTAGAATTCCCGTATCGTGTCGGTCAGGTAGAAGTAGCTGCGTGGCGTAGCCGGGAGAGATTGGCGGCCATTCCCCCAGCTGGAGCTAGGCTCAAGCAGAAAGTAGTGGGAATGGCGTATGGTGCCTTCCCTCATAAGGGTAATAGCGTTGTTAAGCATCCCCACGTCCTGCGCTGCCGGCTCCGGGAAGATACCACGCGCGTAGCACGCGTCCAGTGTTGCCCGAATGTCCTCGTAGCTGTTGGGAGAGATGACGGTGTGGCGCTGCTCGGTATCGCCGTCGTGGGGCCAGCTAACGTTATAGCCAAGATTGAGGGATACCATTTCCACGGGATGAGGGGTCTCAAGGAGGTATCGAGTGACCGCATCCACGGTTGTGTCCGCCCGCCTGTTGGTGGTGTGATTCAGTACGAGGTCGCACCGCTCACGAATCAGGGCATCCGCCTCCGTGTACCAGGCCGGGTCGTAGCTTATGTCTCCATCGGGAGCACGAGCGTGAATGTGGGCAATGGAGGCGCCGGCGTTGTAGCAGCGCACCGCCTCGTCGGCCACCTCTTGGGGAGTCCAGGGTACGTTGGGGTTGTCCTCCCGGCCACGGCTACCGTTCAGGCAAGCCTTGATGATAACAGTATCCATGAGCCTCCTCCGATTTACTCTTCGTACCTCTTGAACACCAGGCAAGCGTTCTGTCCGCCGAAGCCAAAGGCGTTAGACAAGACCACTCTGACATCCTTCTTCCGGGCCTGATTTGGGACATAGTCCAGGTCACACTCAGGGTCGGGGAACTCGTAGTTAATGGTCGGGTGTATGACACTATCAGTTATGGCCCTGATGCAAGACACGGACTCCAGAGCGCCGGCCGCGCCCAGTGAGTGGCCTATCATGGACTTGGTGGAGCTTACGGGGATTTTATACGCATGGTCCCCGAACAGACGCTTTAGAGCTAAACTTTCTACCAAATCGTTAAGGGGGGTGGATGTGCCGTGGGCATTGACGTAGTCCACTTCTCCCAAACCCAACCCCGCATCTTCAAGAGCAGAGCGCATCGCTACCACGGCACTCTCGCCTCCCTGCTCAGGCTGGACAGCATGGTAGGCATCGCTGGAGCTACCGAATCCCGCTATCTCGCACATGATGTTTGCGCCTCGATTCAGAGCGTGTTCGAGGCTCTCCATGACAAGTATAACCGCACCCTCTGCAGGAACAAAGCCATCCCGCTTGGCATCGAAGGGCCTGCTTGCCTTCTCCGGCTCTTCGTTCCTGGTGCTGAGGGCCTTCATAACGCTGAACCCACCCAGGCCAAGCTGACTTATACCCGCCTCCGTGCCCCCTGCGAACATCACGTCGGCGGCACCCCGGCGTATCACCTCAAGGGCCTCACCGATGCCCTGGTTCGATGCGGCACAGGCAGTAATCACGGTGGAGTTATATCCTTTTGCCCCTACGGTCCTGCTGATATTGGCTGCAGCCATATTGGGAAGGACCATCGGGAAGAAGAAGGGGGACATCCTCATTCCGCCCTTCTCCACCAGGACACGGCACCCCTCCTCGGTGGTAGGAAAGCCGCCGTTGCCGTTTCCCAGAAGGACCCCTACCCGGTGGGGGTCCTGGGCTGTCATGTCCAGGCCCGAGTCCTCCAAGGCCATCATGGTCGCCGCAACGCCAAGCTGGGAGAAACGCGCCATGCGGCGGGACTCTTTGGCGCTGACGAACTGAACAGGGTCGAAACCCTTTACCTCTCCGGCAATGCGGCAAGGGAAATCCGTGGGGTCGCACAGAGTCATAGGGCCTATACCCGACTTGCCGGCTATCAGATTATTCCAGAACTCATTGGCCGTGAGTCCGAGGGGTGTGACTGCCCCTATGCCTGTAACGACTGCTCTATGCCTGTACATGCCCCACCGTCATACGGTCGAAGTTACGCTTCGCCGGTTAGAAATATACTATCGTGGTGAAGGGGAGCGGTCTTGCCCCAGCTCGGGATACAACTCCGGCTCTATCCCCTTGATAACCTCCCGTGCTTCCGCCGCCACAAAAAGGGAGCCTGTAGCCAGTATCAAATCGCCCTCCTCCGACTCATCAAGGGCCAGAGCAACGGCGTTATCCACGCCTTCCACCTGCGCAACCGTTGTCCCATGTGAGAGGAACGCCTCGGCCACCGCTCCGGTCGGCGCTGCCCTGGGATGCCTGGAGCGGGTGACAATGACGTGGTGACTCAACGGGGCGAGCTCGCCAACAATACCCTCCAGGTTCTTGTCCCGAGACACGCCGGCTATTAGTATCACTCGTTGATAGCTGAAATAGGAAGGTATGGTGTCCCGCAGAACCGATGCCGAGTGGGGATTGTGGGCGCC
>JAGWBG010000198.1:0-3668 GCA_021296015.1 Dehalococcoidia bacterium
GCCGGCGGATATTCACACCTGTCGACTCCGCCACCGTAATTATGATGATAGCGGCAACGGTTATGCCGATTGTATTCGATACGATGAGAGATGTCCCTGATGGTACGTCGTCGGCAGCCGCTCCCGCAGCCGCTCTGGCTACGCTGGTCACTGTCCTAGTTCTTGTGCTGCGGGCCCCTCCGGCATGGAGGCTTTGGTCGCCCATCATAGGAATAGTTGTTGGGTGTGTGGTGGCTGCTCCTTTCGGGCTGTACAACGTGCAGCAGGTGCTGGATGCGTCTTGGGTCGGAGTTCCCCTGAGTTCTTGGCCAGGACTCGACCTCACCCCGGGCATGGAATTCTGGGCACTCCTGCCGGCGTTTGTGGTGGTTACCATAGTGGGCGCTATAGAAACCATCGGCGATGGAGTGGCCATTCAACGGGTGTCCCGACGTAGGTCACGAGCCACCGACTTCCGAATTGTTCAGGGTGCTCTGAACGCTGATGGTGTAGGCAATCTGCTCTCGGGCATCGCCGGGACACTACCGAACACAACTTACTCGTCCAGCGTGGCCCTTGCCGAGGTCACGGGAATCTCCGCACGGCGAGTAGGTGTGGCCATCGGTGCCATCTTTGTGGCAGTAGCCTTCTTCCCCAAAGTTGCGGCCTTGCTGATAGCCATCCCTGGCGCCGTGGCAGCCGCCTACATCACCGTTCTCATAGGGTTGCTCTTCTTGCAAGGCATGAAAATCATCATTGAGGATGGCGTTGATCATAGGAAGGCCGCAGTTGTAGGACTGTCATTTTGGATTGGTACTGGCTTCCAGAACCAATGGATATTCCCCGGACTATTGGGAGATGGGTTCTTGAGCGTGCTGCTGGGCAACGGTATGACTTCAGGCGCGATCGTCGCAATCATTATGATGGTGTTCATGGAGTTGACTGCACCACGGCGCAGGCGTCTGGAGGTTGCATTGAATGAAGATGCACTGCCGAAATTAAGCGGTTTCCTTGGTGGGTTCGCATCAAGGGCAGGATGGGACACTGCTTCTAGGGACCGCCTGGTCCTGGTGGGAGAGGAGATGCTGTCCAGCCTGTTATTGGAAGAAGACGATGAGTTTCAAGGGGGTGGGGCACGACGCCTGGTTGTCGCCGCTCACGTCAATGGTGGCGGCGTAGAGTTGGAGTTTGTGTCGGCATCCGACGGGGAGAACCTGGAAGACCGGCTCACGTATCTGGGACAAACGCCGGATATACCGGATGACAGGGAAATATCCTTCCGATTGTTGCGACATTATGCGTCGTCAGTGCGCCACCAGAAATATCACGACGTGGACATCATTACGGTAAGCGTCGAGGGCCCGCGTTAGCTTCCTTGTGAACAAAGCCTCACCGGAGCGAGGTCACGTACACCACAGCTTAATGACATGGTAGCGGCCTTCGACAGACATTCCCAGGACAGCGCGACACGCTGGGTTCTAATTTCCCTATGTCCTTCGCCACACCGACCAGGACACCAGCCTTTTGGGGACTTTGGCTATCATCCACTGGTAGACACATAGGCTTCTCCAAGCCAACCTCCGGACCCCCACATCCAGTGTGCTATTGGCGTGTATACAATGGTTGACCAAGCGATGATGAACACCACGAAGGTGCTGAACTTGATACGCTCAGCAAATGCGCCGGCAATGAGGGCGGGTATGATAATTGCAAACTTGGCTTGAAACACCATAAAAGCTTGGTGTGGAATCGTATCGGCGTAGGGGCCGGCCTAAATGCAGATACCCCGGCAAGCCCAAACCACTCCAAGTTTCCTATGAACCCTCCTACATCAGGGCCAAAAGCCAGACTGTATCCCCATAAGACCCACGTGAGGCCCACTATGGCTATAGCGATGAACGACTGCATAAGGGTGCCCAAGGCGTTCTTACTTCGGACAAGGCCCGCATAAAAGAAGGCCAAACCTGGAACCATGACAAAGGCCAGAGCTGATGAGGTCAGAACCCAAGCGGTATCTCCGCTATCTATCATATACTCTCTCTGAACACCTTTCTGAACGGTTTCATAGGGAACAACCGGAGGTATGCCTATATGCTACTTCAGGATTGTCAGTCCCCAGGGCTGCTCGAGGTAGGTGCAAAACGCTTTGGAAAGTCCTCCCCGTTGGCTAGCTACATCCTGGCCAGTTGCGTGGTATGTGTCAACCCTCTCCAAATTTAGGGAAAGAGGTACGGAACTACACACCTGCCTATCGGCAGATGGGTTTCGCTTCAGTCTGCAGCCCGTTATTCCGGTCGTACCTCCGATAGATTCGCCGTGGCGAACTTGAGCCGCCATACCGAACTCTCTGGACTCCTGCCCCGATCGGGGTACGGGGTAGGCTTTTCACCGGAGCGCCGACTGACAGTGTGCCTCCCAAATCTAAATACGATTGACCTGAGGCTTTTTCCTTTATGATGGCATAATATTGTCATCCGTGATACAATCAGGTACGCAAAAATTCCATAGCTACCAATCTTTAGCATTGGCCCATACCCGGGAAGACTACCGACAGTCACAAGGAAGATATTATGTACCAGCCACCTCGAAGAGAGCCGGAGATTGACCTGGAGCAGTTCCTCAACAGAATACGCACCGCCTTCTCAGGGTTTGGTGGCAGGTTCGGCGGCGGTAGTATTATCCCGTATCTGACCTTTGGAATACTCGCCGTGGCCCTTTTCATCTGGATGGCCTCGGGAAAATTTACCGTCGGCCCCGGAGAGAAGGCGGCCCTGCGCACCTTTGGCAAGTGTTGCAAGATTACCGAAGAGAACGCCGGCCTTCAATGGCATTGGCCCTCCCCCATCGGGACCCGAAATGTAGAGTCCATACGGAAGGTCGAGAGCATGGAACTGGGGTTCAGCTCCGCAGGCGACGTGTCATCACAAACCCTCCAGCAGGAGGCCCAGATGATCGCCGGGGACCTGAATATTGTGGACGTCCCCCTGGTGGTCCAATATCGAATAAGAGACCCGGAGGGCTTCCTCTTCAATGTGGACGACCCCGGGGAGCAGAAGCCGCCGGGGACACGGGATGTTTTGTCGGGCAGGCCCGAGGGTCGCACCCTGAAGGACGCCACCGAGGCAGCCCTGCGCTTGGTGGTCGGGCAAAGGCCGGTAGACGATGTCCTGACGGATAAAAGGGAAGAGGTACAGGCAGCCACCCAGGAACTACTTCAGCAAATACTGGATGACTACAACGCCGGCATCCAGATACTTGAGGTGAGGCTCCAGGAAGTAAGCCCCCCTCAAGAGGTGGTTGATGCCTTCCAGGATGTCAACCGTGCGAGGCAAGACCTGGAGACCTCCATAAACCAGGCCGAGGCTTTCGAGCGTGACATTATACCCAGGGCCCGTGGGGAGGCGGAGAGGATCATTCAGGCTGCTGAGGCATTCAAGCAAGAGCGCATCAACAGAGCCGAAGGTGAGGCGGGGAGATTCCTTGCCATACTCCGCGAATTCGAAAAAGCCAAGGAGGTCACCCGACAGAGGCTTTATCTGGAAGCTATGGAAGAGATACTCCCGGGCATTACCAAGTTCGTGGTATCCCCAGAGACGGAAGGGGCCATCATCCTCAATGCAGGTCGGCAGATAGTGCCTGTACCGGGCATCTCGACCACGACAACGGCCCAGCCACTGCCCAGCACACCC
>JAGWBG010000198.1:3698-4037 GCA_021296015.1 Dehalococcoidia bacterium
GGCTACCTGAAAAGGTTATTATGAGATCTGCATTTGTTGTTTTAGTGGTAATAATTCTGCTGGCTATCTTTGGCCCACAGACCCTTTACACCGTGGACGAGACCCAGTTGGTTGTCATTACTCGCTTCGGTGACGTCCGAGATGTCCACACCAGCTCCGGGCTGAAGGTGAAAGCCCCCTTTATAGACTCGGTAAACAAGTTCAACAGGCGACTGCTTCGTGTGGATGTACCTCCCTCCACGTTGCCCGATAGGGAAAAGGAGTTCCTGGTAATTGACGCCTATGCCCGCTACCGTATTATAGATGTGCGGAAGTTCTTCGAGAAGCTGGAGACCCCGG
>JAGWBG010000199.1 GCA_021296015.1 Dehalococcoidia bacterium
TCCGGACGGTCTGGCCCCGGACTGGCGGAACTCTACTATCCCATGCCGGGCGGCTAGAAGGGTTGAGATGGTAAGCACGGCTACTGCCAGGAACGCCCCTCCCAACCCCATAAGGAAAGCCTCGAAGGATAGGACTATTGGCACGGACTCGACACCCGTGCCGGCGTTGAAGAAGACCTGTCCCAGGGCCTTGGATACCCCCAACGCCAGCAGTGGACCCAGGAATATGGACGGGACCGTCAGCAGCAAACCTTCCGCCAGTGCCAGCAACCCTATCTGTACGGTGGTGGCCCCTCGGCTCTTCAGCATGGATATTTCGGTGGCCCGTGACTTGACGATGAGTCCCGTCACCAGGGCCAGGTAGTAGATGAGTATGGCGGTAACCAGAAAGACCATCAGGAAGAGGGGGATGCGTGCCAGAAGTATCTGTTCTTCATAGTCATCCAGAACGGTGTCCAGCCTGATGGAAGTATCGGCGTTGGCAAGGTTCGAGAGTACGTCGAACTCCACTTGGCGGATGATGTTCTGTACGGTGTTCACGTCTCCCGCTCGCAGGCCGTGGCGGTCCAGGTAAAAGAACCACGTGACGTCGGAGTACAGCCCCGGATATGTCGCTCCCACCAGGTCAAGAATGGCGTCCTCGGACGTGAACATGGGCACGGTAGTCCACTGGCCGTTATGAAAGCTGAAGGCACGGTCCGACTTGTACCAGAACTCGTCCGTAGTGTCGGTACGACCGAAGACTCCCACGATCCTCACCGTCGTCGACACCGGGTCCGCGTCACCCGCTGCTGGGAGAACGTACATCTCGTCGCCCACGTCAAGCTCTAGCCATTGCGCTCCCCGGTCGTCTATGGCAACCTCCAGAGGCTCATCCGGCTCAGCCGTGCCGACGCTCCGAGTTGTGTAGGGCCAGTGCCCACGCAGCACCTCAACGCGGGTATCCGTCCCATAGGAGTCGGGCACAAGTCCGGTCATGTACTGAATCTTACCCCGGGGACGTATCGTGTTATCCAGTTCTAGCCGGGGTGCGCCCTCAAAAAAGAGGGTGGAAGTCTGGAAAAGGTGTGAGCGGTCTTCCAAGTAAGGCTCAAAGCGCTCATACACCCGTCTATCCACGAAGTCCAGTCCGGCCTGGTATACGGAGAACCGCCTTGAGACTGCCGAAGGGTCGTCGAGGTCGTTGAACACGTCTACCGATATGTTGGCTTCCTCAGGGGTTGCATCGTTCAGGGCACGGCGTAGCGCGGCCTCCTCCAGAAGTTTGGAGAAGACCACACCGCTGGACATGAGGGCCACTGCCAGTACCACCCCCAAGAAGAGAGCCGTTTCCAGCTTCCAGTTGGAGATGGCGCGGCGCAGGGCGATAATATAGGCCAGTCGCAGGAGGGGCATCCTACCCTATCCCCTTAATTACTCTACTCTTAGTATATCAGATGCTTTCAGCCTTCGGCCCAGCACGCTTGCCAGCAGGATGCCGAGGGCAATGGCTACCATTAGTTCAACAATCAGCAGGGCTATAAGCCACCCCTGCTGTGTGACTATGAGAGGAGGGACCAAAGGGTTTCCTCTGGAGTCTATGTCCAGGAACCCCAGGACCCACTGGCCGAGCCAGACTCCCAGGACGATCCCGCTTGCTATGGCTATGACCGCTATCAAAACCCTTTCCAGAGCCAGAGACAGGGCAAGCTGCCGGTTGGAGAGACCCAATGCCTTGACAATGCTCAGGTCCATCCGGCCGGTACGCACTGATACAACGGCGTAGGTCCCCAGGGCCAGCACTACGGCCACCGTCATGGCCGATATGCCGAGGATTGTAAGTCCATCCCAGCCACCGCCTGCCAGGGGGTAGCGTTCGGCTACGTCAACCCTGGACTCACTATCTCGCAGAGAGGCAAAAAAGGGCAGGCGTTCCCCTATGGAACTGACGGTCTTGCCGCGGCCGGTGCTGTCATCCATGGATAGCCAGAGTTCCCCCGGGAACCTGGCCAGTCCGAAGGGCGTGCTCTGGATATATTGCCTGTAGTCGTCCAGGGACACCAGCAAAAATGGACGCATTGAGGGGTCTATGGTGGGAAAGTAATTTGTAACGTCTCTCACCACCATGGGCACCAGGTCCCTGCCAGCTCTGACTCGCACCTCCTGTCCGACGTAGAACATGGGGCCGCCTATGGCCGGCAGCGGGAATGGCCCCTGGGGTATCATAATGCCGCGAGGGACGCCAAGTGACGACTCCAGCCATGAGAATTTGATTCCAAAACGGCCCGAGTGAGCGGCCCGGAAGGTGATTTCCATGCTGTCGGGTTCCACTTCGGCGTTGGGTATAGGTATCCAGGTACCGCCCCTCTCGTATCCCTCAACTACTATGCCGGCGTCCGGGTTAGAGGAGGTCTTTACGGTAATATCGTCCAGGCCGATGCTGCCCCGGGGCAGCCTGTGCGCGTCATCTCCACTGATGAATATTGATACTACACTCAGGGGAGGTTCCGGGGGAAAGAATAGTTGGTCCAGGTCGTCCAGGGACGATTCCAGAAAGACCCACTCCGAGGGTGGAGGCTCACTGGGAGACGAAGCGCCGCCGCCGGAGGAAGGGAGAGGTGGCGGAGGGACTGCGTTTGACGGTGTAAGGTCGCCGACGTACAGGCTATAGTATCCACCCAAGGCGTCGGACAGGTGCATCCAGAGTTCCAGCTTTTGACGGAATAGGACCTGGTTGAAGCCGGCTACGTCCGTCCATACCCCAATGCTCTCTGCGTTCGTTGGTAGGACTACACCGTTAGCGCCGTCCTCGCTCTGCCTGAGGGGCGCTCCAGATACCAGGAGGTCCCTGGAGCGCAGTGGTCTGAGCAGTTCGGGAAGGTCCTTGCCGGCGAAGTCGTCCCTGTATCCCACCACGGTATCGGGCAGGGTGTCCGGGTCTACCGCCAGCAGTTCGGCGACGGTCCCCGCGGGGAACCCGCCGATAAGGGTCACTGTGCTCCGGGTCATGGGGCTGACCCCCTCGACCCCGTCCATGTCGGCCAATTCACCCTGGACCGAATTCGTAAAGGCAGCGCCGCTCAGCACAAGGTCGCCGCCCACACGGTACAGGGTCTGCTCGCGCTGGCTTCTGGCGAGAGTTGATTGAAAGGCCGCGCCGAATATGCCCAATGCCACGACCATCATAAGAATCACGGCCAGGGAGCCGTGGGGCAAGGGGTCGCGGGCTACCCGCACCAGGGCAAAGGTTGCCCACGCCGGGGCCAGGCCGCTCACCATCCACGTTATACCTCTTATCAGAAGGGGCAGGATCCTGAGTAACAGGAAGGCCGCAGCAAGCAGCACCAGCACCGGGCCCATGAGCAAGCTGGGGTCCACGTCTATCTGGTTCCTGTTCAGCAGGTCCCCTCTTATGAACCCTTCCCCGTCCTCAATCTGCCACCACAGGAGGCCCACAACCGCCAGCACCAGCATGTCAACGTAGTACCTCTGCAAGAAAGGCACCGTGGGCGTCCTTGCCCTCTCCCTCAGAAACTCCACTATGCCCAGCCGCGCAAGGCCCAGCCCGGAGGCTATCAGCACCAACAGGCTCAGAAAGTCCCCGATGGCACCCATGATGAACATGTCCACTGAAATTGTGACGGATATGGGGTCGCCTTCTCCCACCGGGTTTATGGTCCCTATCAG
>JAGWBG010000200.1 GCA_021296015.1 Dehalococcoidia bacterium
GCGACGTTGAGCTTCTGGATTACGAAGTGGAGATGGTTTCCGGTATATGAGGAGAAGTCCTTATGAACGCCACCGCCTTCCTGGACCGTCTCAAGAGGGCTAGAGGGTATCAAAAGCAGATAGTCCATGTCGAGAATATACCGCCCCGAGAGGCATTCGCCGGCGAGTTGAATGGCACCCTCCATCCGACCCTCCGGGGCACCCTGGAGAACAAGGGCCTCTGGCCGTTGTACAGTCACCAGGCCCAGGCCATTGACGCCCTCAAGGATGGAGAGAACGTGATTGTGGCTACCCCTGCCGCCAGCGGCAAGAGCCTGTGCTACAATCTGGCGGTACTGGACTCCCTCCTGGCTAACAAGGCGACAAAGGCTGTCTACATATACCCCACCAAGGCCTTGGCCCAGGACCAGCTCAAGGGTCTGAGAGATTTGGGCGAGGGCCTCTCCGAATCCGGTAAGCTCCCTTTCAATGCTGCTATCTTTGATGGCGACACCCCCCTCGATGAAAGGTCCTCAATCAAAAGGTCCGCCCAGATATTGCTCACCAACCCGGACATGCTGCACCTGGGCATATTGCCCAACCACAAGACTTGGTCCCGGTTTCTCCAGGGGCTAAGATATGTGGTGCTGGACGAGTCCCACGTCTATCGCGGGGTCTTCGGCTCCCACGTCTCCAACGTGATAAGGCGGCTCCGGCGCATCTGCCGAACGTATGGCAGCTCACCACAGTTCGTCCTCTGCTCCGCCACCATAGCCAATCCGGGAGAACTGGCGGAGAGACTCACCGGACTGCCCTTGTGTGTCATAGACCAGGATGGCGCTCCCTACGGGGGCAAACAGTTTGCCTTCTGGAATCCCCCAATAGTGGACACAGCCAAATCAACCAGGCGAAGCACAAATTCCGAGGCTGCTACCCTCTTCTCAGAACTGGTGAGTCGTCGTATTCGCACAATCACCTTCGTGAGGACCCGCAGGGTTGCGGAACTGGTGTACCTCTACGCCAGAGACCAGCTTAAAGAGAAGCGGCCGGGTCTGGCCAGCAGGATAAGCTCCTACAGGGCAAGCTACTTGCCGGAAGACCGAAGGCAAATTGAGAAGGCCCTCTTCAACGGTGAGTTGATGGGCGTGGCCACTACCAACGCTCTTGAGTTGGGGATTGACGTGGGTCACCTGGACGCAACGGTGATAACCGGCTACCCGGGCAGCATATCCAGCGCATGGCAGCAGGCCGGCAGGAGCGGAAGGCGCAGGGATGAGTCCCTCTCTATACTGGTGGGCCAGGACAACCCCCTGGACCAGTATTTGATGAACCACCCCGAGGCCTTTTTTGGCCGGCCGGTTGAGAGCGCTCTGCTTTCCCCTGAGAATCCCCACGTCCTGCTGCCCCATATTTTGTGTGCTGCCTATGAATCTCCATTGACCCACCATGACGCCGACCTCTTTGGCCCCGGCTTTGCCAAGTCCCTGGAGGACCTGGAAGACAGGAGGCTGGTCAGAGGCTCAGGGGGCAAGTGGTATATCACCACGGACGTGGCCTATCCGGCAGAGGAGGTGAAGATACGCTCCACCTCACCCCATAACTACGTTGTGGTGGATGAAGGCTCAGGTGTGGTACTGGAAACCGTGGACGAGGCTTCCGCCTATTATCAGCTTTACCCCGGGGCCGTCTACCTGCATAGGGGGGAGCCGTACCTCGTAAACCGTCTGGACCCGGTCTCCAGGAGGGCTTACGTGGTGCCTAATGACGGGGCCTACTACACGGATGCCAGAGACGTGACCGATATAAGGATTCGTGGAGTCCGACAGACTAGGACTGCGGGGGGAGTGGAGGTGTACATGGGAGATGTGGAGGTTACCAACCAGGTGCTGGGTTTCAAGAAGAAGGTCCCCTTCACAGAAGCGACCATCAGTGAGGAGTACCTTGACCTTCCGCCTCAACGCTTCAACACCGTGGCCTTGTGGTTCGACGTGCCCGATGATTTCCTGAAGGGTGTCAGGGAAGCCAGAGCGGACCTTGCAGGGGGACTCCATGCCGGAGAACACGCCGCCATTGGAGTGCTGCCCCTCTTTGCCCTGTGTGACCGGAACGATATAGGCGGTGTGTCTACGCCCCTCCACCCGGATACGAGAAAACCCCAGGTCTTCATTTACGATGGTCACCCCGGTGGCATAGGCATCGCCGAGCGAGGATACCAGGTTATCGAAGACCTGTGGAGTGCAACTCTACGGGTCATCTCAGAATGCCCGTGTAATGACGGCTGCCCAAGCTGCATACAATCGCCCAAGTGTGGCAACAACAACCATCCCCTGGACAAAGAGGTTGCTATCTTGATGCTCAGGGCGTTGTGTTTGAAGTGCTAGCGATTCGCCAAGTAGGTTGACGGGTAACGCAACGATATGAAAGCGGTTTGGTCCGGCAAATTCCGGCCAGGAGGAAAGGGGCCATGCAGTTCGGGTATTTCACCGAGTTCGATGTTCGATCGGACATTACCCAGGCAGAGGTCTTTGAAGCTACCCTGAAAGAGATAGACGCAGCCGAGAGTCTTGGTATGGACTACGTATGGCTGGCCGAAGACCACTTCAACCTGGAAAACTCGCCCCTTGCATCCCCCTTTGTCATTGCGGGCGCCATCGCTGCCCGCACCACCTCGGTAAGGATAGGAATAGGGGTAGCGGTGCTACCTCTACACAACCCCCTGGACATTGCGGCGGAGTCCTTGACAATGGACATTCTCAGCAGGGGTCGTTTTGACCTTGGCATCGGGCGCGGCCCTCTGCTCAATGCCTATAAGGGCTACAATATATCCTACGATGAAAGTCGAGATAGAGTTCTCGAAGGCCTGGAAGTCATCAGGAAAGCGTGGACTGAGGAAACTTTCTGCCACAAAGGGAGATTCTGGACGTTCAACGACGTAAGCCTGGTGCCCAGACCGTATCAGAAGCCCCATCCTCCCGTCTGGGTTGCCGCAGGCAGCGAGGACACCTATACGGCCTTTGGAAGGCTGGGATACCCAATATTAGTCCTTTCTGCTTCCGGGATTGACAGGCTTGAGGAGTACGTGAAAGCCTTTCGGAAGGCATGGCAGGAAGCGGGACACCCCGGGACCGGGTCCGTAATGCTCCGTATCCCCGCTTACGTGGCGGAGACTTCTGAGCGGGCCATGTCGGAACCAGAAGCCAGCACATGGCACAAGCTGGACATCACCGCAAAGCTGGCTGTCACTCATGCAGCCAACAGGGAGAGAGCCGAGCTTAACAGGAATTTGGCTAGCGTCCCCTACGACGATGTACTTCGGCAGCGGGTAATTTATGGCACCCCGGACTACGTGGTGGAGCGTATCCAGGAATATAAAGAGCGACTGGGCATATCCGGGCTGCTACTGGAAATGAATTTTGGTGGACGAATCCCCTCAGACCGGGTCATAAACTCCATCCGGCTGCTCACCGCAAGGGTGATGCCGAAGTTCAAGTAGCTTTCCCGGTTATTATATTTCTCTAAGGAGGTCAACATGGCAATTGATCCTGTGCTTCAGGAACTAGCTGACAGAGCCGCCATCCGAGACGTTATGATCCTGTACGCCAGAGGTCTTGACCGGCGGGACTTTGACCTGGTGAGGTCCTGCTTTACCGACGATGCCTATGCAGATTATA
>JAGWBG010000201.1:0-445 GCA_021296015.1 Dehalococcoidia bacterium
CAACGTCTACGGGATTGAGATAAGCGACAGCAGGGTGACCCCCGCCTACCTGGCGGAGGTGGTAGAACTGATAGAATCCGGCACTGTGAGCACAACCCTGGCCAAGGCAGTGCTGGAGGAGTGTTTCAACACAGGCGTACCACCAGAGGAGGTTGTCAAAGAGCGTGGCTACGTGCAGATAGACGACTCCTCGGCAGTGGAAGCGGCAGTGGAGGAGGCCATCAGTTCCAATCCCCAGGCAGTCTCCGATTACCTGGGGGGTAAAGACACGGCCTCCAAGTTCCTGGTGGGCCAGGTGATGAAGATAACCGGGGGGAAGGCCAAGCCGGCTCTGGTCAACGAGTTGGTCAAGAAAAAACTGGAAGCGTCCAAAGCTTCTTAAGCAGGGGAAAGGCGTTGGCTCTTAACATAGCTCAGATACTTGTGTCTATAATATTGGTACTGG
>JAGWBG010000201.1:563-4204 GCA_021296015.1 Dehalococcoidia bacterium
TAAGCGTCAGATTTGTGTAGCATCAAGCACGGGTTGAAAGGTTTCTCCACCTTCAATTGGCAATGGTCACTTCACCCATCATAACCCTCACCACAGATTTCGGCACCCAAGACCCCTACGTGGGCGTGATGAAGGGCGTCATACACAGCATCAACCGCCACTCTTCTATCATAGACATCAGCCACGACGTGCAGCCCCAGTCCATCCTGGAGGGAGCTTTCATCATTGGAAGCAGCCATCGGTTCTTCCCTAAGGGAACGCTGCACGTAGCCGTGGTGGACCCCGGAGTAGGCACGTCCCGAAGTGCCCTCCTCCTCGTCACTCCGGCAGCCTACTTCCTTGGACCGGATAACGGCATCTTCAGCTATATCGTCAAGGAAGGCTTTCGTGGAGATCCGGAGATGTCAAGTGGCTATCAGGTACGGGTACCTAACGGCTACAGAGCATACCGACTCACCAATCCCGAATTCTGGATGCATCCCGTTAGCTCCACCTTTCATGGCCGTGATGTCTTCGCACCGGTAGCCGCCCATCTCTCCCTGGGGGTCCCGGAAGACCGGCTGGGCGAGGAGATTCACCTACTCACCTACCTACCTGTCACGCAGCCCCAATGGAAGGGCGACACCCTGACCGGTCGGGTGGTCCACGTGGACCGTTTCGGCAACCTGATAACCGACATCCCCGCGTTCCTGCTTTCCGGGGGGCACGCCATAACCATAGTGATTAAGGAACACTGCATAGCAGGGATAAGTCGTTCCTACGCCGAGGGAGAACGGCTTCTGGCTATCATCGGAAGCAACAATACCCTGGAGCTATCGGTGAGGAACGGCAGTGCCGCCCACAGCCTGGGGGCAGGCGTGGAAGAGGAAGTCAGGATTCGGAAGCCAGGGACATAGAGTCTACCCACTCCCCGTTTTGTCGAGTCTCCCCGCCTTCCCCTTCACTATTGACATACCCTGCGGCCCGTGCGTAAGATTGTGGCATTGAAAGACCTTTCAACAACTCCCAAGACCTCATAATGAAGACCTCAAGGGGGCCGCTATGGACCTGAACAGAGAGACCCTTCTCAAGCTGTATGAAACTATGGTGACCATCCGCAATTTCGAGGAGCTTGGCATATACGAGATGGGACAGCGCGCCCTCTCAGGGTCCGTGCATTCGTCAGCAGGACAGGAGGCGGTGCCCACAGGTATATGCGCCCACCTGAGTAACACGGACTACATCGCCAGCACCCACCGGGGTCACGGCCACTGCATAGCCAAGGGCGTTGACCCCACCCTGATGATGTCGGAGCTATTTGGACGCTCCAACGGCACCAATAAGGGCAAAGGCGGCTCCATGCACATCGCCGACATGAGCAAGGGGATGCTGGGGACCAATGGCATCGTGGCGGGAAGTGTGCCCCTGGCGGTCGGTGCGGCCCTTACAAGCTCCCTCAAAGGCACCAGACAGGTTGCCGTGGCCTTCTTCGGTGATGGCGGTGCCAATCAGGGGGTGCTCCACGAGTGCATGAACCTGGCCTCGGTGTGGAAGCTCCCCGTCATCTTCGCTTGCGAGAACAACCACTACGCCGAGTCCACTCCGGTGGAGTACGCTCTCTCCATAGAAAACGTGGCCGACAGAGGGGCTGCCTACAACATGCCCGGAATTGTGGTAGACGGGATGGACGTGTTCGCCGTCTATGAGGCGGCGGGGCTTGCAGTGGAGCGGGCACGCTCCGGCCAGGGTCCCAGCCTCCTGGAGTGCAAGACCTACCGCTACTATGGCCATACCGTGTTCGATAACCCCCGAACATACCGCACCGAAGAGGAGGAGACCCACTGGCGCAGCCGTGACCCCCTCATCCTGTTCAGGACGCGCGTCCTGGAAGAAGGGTCGCTAAATCAGGAGGAGCTGGACGCCATTGACCAGAGAGTTGAGCAGCAAATCAGAGATGGAATCAAATTCGCCGATGCAAGCCCTCTGCCGCCAGGAGAAGAGGTGTACACCGACGTGTACGTGGACTATCCAATATCTGAACTGAAGCGGGGAGCTAACATGGCTATCTAACGCCTTCATAATTACCCGACCTCTTCCGTGACAGAACAGGATAGGACTATCTCTCAATGGGAGGAGCACCATGACTACCGCCACAGACAGACGGATTCGCTACAGGGAAGCAATCAACGAGGCGCTGATGCAGGAGATGGAGCGTGACCCCAACGTGATTATCATGGGGGAGGAGATAGCCGGTGGGGCCGGAAGGGAGCATCTGGGCATTCAGGATGCCTGGGGTGGGGCCTTCAAGACCACGGTGGGCCTCATCCAAAAGTTCGGGTCTCAGAGGGTCCTTGATACACCCCTTTCCGAGGCCGGCTTTGTGGGCACTGCCATCGGAGCGGCCTCCACGGGTCTGCGCCCCATTGCCGAGCTTATGTTCGTGGACTTTATAGGGGTGTGCATGGACCAGATTCTGAACAATGCCGCCAAAATGAGGTACATGTACGGGGGACAAGTCAAGGTTCCCTTCACCCTCCTCACCCGCATCGGCGCCGGAACAGGCTCGGCCGCCCAACATTCCGAGTCCTTCTACTCCATCTTCAGCCACATACCGGGCATCAAGGGTGTGGTGCCCTGCGACCCGTATACGGCCAAGGGCCTTCTGGTCTCTGCCATCCGGGACGACGACCCGGTAATCTTCTTCGAGCACAAGATGCTTTACCCGGAGACCGGCCCGGTGCCCGAGGAGTCCTATGCTATACCCCTGGGCAAAGCGCGCATCGTGAGACCTGGCAAGGATATTACCCTGGTGGGCATGTCCCGAATGACCCTGGTGTGCCTTGAGGCAGCGGGAACCCTGGCTTCAGAGGGGATAGATGCAGAGGTAGTTGACCTGATGAGCGTTTCCCCCATAGACTACGACCTCATCCTGGACTCGGTACGGAAGACCCATCGCATAGTGGTGGTAGACGAGGATACACCCCGTTGCGGTGTGGCCGCCGACATTTGCTCCGCAGTAGCAGAAGAGGCCTTTGACTATCTGGATGCGCCTCCAACGAAGGTTACTGCCCCCCACACACCCGTGCCATACAGCAAGCCCCTGGAGGGGGTATACATACCCGACCCTCCCAGGATTATCGGAACCGTGAAGCGCATTCTGAATTCAGACTGACCTTGTACCTCCTGTACTACTAATGGGTGAGTGAATATCCAAACCAAGCCATCCCGTCATTCCGGCACCTCTTACTGCCATCCCGGCACACCCTACCCCCATTCCGGCCCTGAGCCGGAATCCATACCTCGGCATACTCCGGGCTCCCGCTTTCGCGGGAGTGACGGAATTGGGCAAATTGAGTTTGCGCTTCTCTCATAGAAAGACCCCCCACCTTTCTTGACAGTGTGATTTATGGTATCATATAGAGTGTAGCAGTCTATGATTTACACTGTAATGTTACACTAAAGTTACACCTGCATACTTGGCGGATTCTTGATACGGGGGGTTAACGATAGTATTCATGGCCTTTAGGCCTCTGGACAAAGTCCTGAATATGCCGAACCAAATGCCCTTCGCCACACTTATAACAACCACTGCCGGTCTCGTGGTAGGGCTGGTGATAGCTGCGCTCATTTCCATCCCTCTCTTTAATCTGGACGGATGGTTC
>JAGWBG010000202.1 GCA_021296015.1 Dehalococcoidia bacterium
TAGTGCCCAACTGCTCCCCAGAGTCGCCAATCACCAGCACTTCCGGCGCACGAATCCTCTCGTTTACCCTATACTCTCTAGCTATGCTCGAACCCTCCAGCGTGTTCCCCACACTCCCATCGGAAGAGAGGACATCCAGAATATATCACAGGCAAGAAAACAAGTCAATTCCGTCTCTTGTTCAACTCCTGCTTCTGAGTTCGTCCTTCATACGGTCCAGAAGGCCTGAGAGAGCGATTGGTCCCAGATTCTCCTCACTTCTGAGTCGCACGGATACCGTGCCCTTGCTCATCTCTTCGTCGCCGACGACGAGCATATAGGGGACCTTCTGCATCTGGGCTTCCCGTATCTTCAGGTTCATGCGCTCTTTCCTGGAATCTACCTCGGGCCGGAATCCCTGCCCGCTCAGCGCATCCTTGACCTCGAGAGCGTAGTCAACATGCCTGTCAGCGATGGGAATGGTCACTGCCTGCACCGGCGCCAGCCACAGGGGAAAGGCGCCGCCGTAGTGCTCTATCAGGACCCCCAGAAAACGCTCCATAGAGCCTATGATGGCACGATGAACCATATAGGGCCGGTGCTGCTCACCGTCAGAACCCTGGAAGGTAAGGTTAAAACGCTCCGGCAGGTTGAAATCGAACTGCACAGTGGTGCACTGCCACGATCTACCCAGCGCATCCCTTATCCTTATATCTATTTTGGGACCGTAGAATGCACCGCCGCCCTCGTCCACGTCGTAGTCCAGGTTGCGAGTATCAAGGGCATGGGCAAGAGAACGGGTGGCATGTTCCCACATTTCAAGGTCGCCGACGAATTTCTCCGGGCGGGTGGAGAGGAATATCTCGTAGTCAGTGAACCCAAAGGCGTCCAGCAGCTCAAAAGTAAGGTCCAGGACGCCCAGCACTTCGTCTTCCACCTGGTCCGGGCGGCAGAAGATATGGGCGTCGTCCTGGGTGAATCCCCGTACCCTCATCAATCCGTGAAGCACCCCGCTCCGTTCGTAGCGATAGACCGTCCCAAGCTCGCCATATCGAAGGGGGAGCTCCCTGTAGCTCCGCAGGTCTGAGCGATAAATCATAATGTGGAAGGGACAGTTCATGGGCTTCATGTAGTATTCCTGCCCGTCCACGTCCATAGGCGAGTACATACCCTCGCTATAGAAATCCAGGTGTCCGCTGGTCTGCCACAGTCGAGACCTGCCCACGTGGGGCGAATAGACCAGGTCGTATCCACGCCTGTAGTGCAGCTCCCGCCAATAGTCTTCTACGATAGAGCGGACCTTTCCTCCCTTGGGGTGCCAGATTACAAGCCCCGGCCCCACCTCTTCATGTACGCTGAAGAGGTCAAGCTGCCGTCCCAAACGGCGGTGGTCCCGTTTCTCAGCTTCTTCAAGTAGCTTCAGGTGCTCTTCCAGAGCAGCAGAGGTCTCGAAGGCCGTGCCATAGATGCGCTGTAGCATGGGCCGGTTCTCGTCGCCCCGCCAGTAAGCCCCCGCTACCGTCTGAAGCGTGAAGGCGGCTATCTTGCCGGTGGACTCGACGTGTGGCCCCTGGCACAGGTCCACAAATTCGTTATGGCGATAGGTGCTAATAGGCTCTTCGGGGGGTATGTCGTCTATAAGCTCAAGCTTGTAGGGTTGTTCGCCCAGAAGCTCCCTGGCGCCATCCCGGTCTATGGTTTCCTTCTGGAAAGGGAAGTCCCCCGCTATTCTCTCCCTCATTATCGCTTCGATGTGTTCCAGGTCCTCCGGCGTAAACGGCCTGGACACCTCGAAGTCATAATAGAAGCCGTCATCCGTCGGCGGACCTATCCCTATTTTGGCTTCGGGGAAAAGCTGAAGTACCGCATCGGCCATCACGTGGGCGGCGGAATGCCGCAAACGCTGCCTCATGGCTACCACTTCCTGGATTTGCTCTTTGCCTCGACTATCTCTCCTCGCCATATCTTCCTTCAGAACCATTGATGTATGACTGAATCAGCCCCTCCCGTCATTCCCACGAAAGAGTCCTTTCCACGACCTTCGTCATTCGCACAACAACGGGAATCCATCGTCCGTAGACCCCTGTTTTTGCAGGGGTGACGCTGGAGAAGCAACCCGAATTTAGCTTACCCTTCACGCATCGGCATTGAGGGATGACTCAGTATAGCATACGGACATTCATCCTCAATAGACCACGCTGTGCCAGCGTCTTTGCCGTATGGCGGTCACCATGTGTCGAAGAGTACGAATCAGATAGTTACCCACGACAAAAAGGGTCAGGACCAGGCATACCGCAATCAGAGGCCAGGGCTGCCCGGTAACGATAATGAGAACATTGAACAAAATGAATCCGACCGCGACCCCAATGACCACGTTCCTGATAGTCAGGATAGCTACCACTAACGGGACGACTGATATGGCGGCCAGGGGCGGAGCCAGTGCCAGACCCACCCCAAGAATGGTAGCGGCACCTTTGCCGCCCCGGAAGTTAAGAAAGACGGGCCACGTGTGACCTATGACCGCCGCGACAGCACTGCCATAGCGTGCCCAGTCCGGCGCGCCTATCCATAGGGGCAAAAAAACTGCTACCACGCCTTTGGCAGCGTCGGCTAACAAGATGGCGATACCGGCCACAGGTCCCATCTGTTGGTAGGCGTTCAGCGCCCCCACGTTGCCGGTTCCCAAGGTCCTGATGTCCGTTTTTCTGGTCAGCCGTACCAGAATATAGGCTGAAGGTATCGAACCAAGAAAGTATCCCAGAAAGATGCTCAACACAGCCAGCCATGTCTCCACTTGCGTCACCTCCAGCACTCGGTCTCCGTCAATAAAATATCGCACCCGAACCACATAGTAAAGTAGATAACGTGGTATAGATATAGAAAACTCGATACCTGCAGTACCGAACCGGCCGGCCATTTTACTTGCCAGGCCATTTGGATGGCGTCCAAACCGACACCCTTGACTGTCGTCGGAGAGCGTGCTAATGTCCCCTTAATACCATCGAAATACCGCCGAGGATTGCCTTCAAGGGAACTGAAAGGAGCGTAGTCATGGCAACTGCACCAGAGTTGGAGTCCTTCGTCAGCAGTGTCACCTGCCCACCAGACTTTGACTCCTTCTGGGAAAGGGTCCTGGCGGAGTTGAAAGACATACCTCTAGAGCCTGAGATTGGCCCAGTGCCCCTTCGTTCGACGCCGGATGTCAATGTGTACGAAGTCCATTATCTCAGCCTGGGGGGTATTCGCATAGCCGGATGGTACTGCGTGCCCGCCAAGGGCACCGGGCCTTTTCCCACCCTGATCGAGTTCCCCGGGTACAAGAGTGAGCCTAGCCTAGCCAGGGCTTGGGCACAGCGGGGTGTTGCCATCTTGAGCGTGGCTGTCAGAGGGAAACTCAGAAGCAATGAGGATTTCACCCCTGGCTATCCCGGTCTCCTTGTCAGCGGCATAGACAGCCCGGACACCTACGGCTACAGGGGAGTAATCTCCGACTGCTCACGAGGCATTGACTTTTTGCTCACACGTCCTGAGGTGGACAAGGAGCGGATATTCGCCCACGGTGCAAGCCAGGGCGGCGGCCTGCCCCTGATTACCACGGCCCTGCGGTCCGAAATCTAAGGTGGAGCGTGTGCATGACCATTTCTCTGTG
>JAGWBG010000203.1 GCA_021296015.1 Dehalococcoidia bacterium
GATGATGAGGGGAGGAAGGTGGAGACGGTGATACGGGGGTTGGGCGGCGATGTCACCTACTTGCACCTGGACGTGACCTGATGCCCGGACTGGGAGAGCGCCGTGGCCCTGGGCGAGAGGCAGTACGGCAATCTGGACATACTGGTGAACAACGCGGGCATTGCACGCCGCCACTACATAGAGGATACCAGCGAAGAGGAGTGGGACGAGGTCATGGCGGTGAACGCCAAGGGCACGTTTCTGGGGACCAAGCACGCCATTCCCGCCATGCGACGGGCGGGAGGAGGCTCAATCGTCAACATCTCCTCCGTATCCGGCATAGTGGCAATTGGCTGGTCGGCCTATAATGCGTCCAAGGGTGCGACGCGGGTATTCACGAAGATAACCGCGGTCCAGCACGCCAAGGACAAGATACGCTGCAATTCCGTCCACCCCGGCCCCATTGATACCCCGATGCTCCGGGAAGGCCGGGCAGACCCCGCCACCAGAGATGCATCAACCCCTCAAGCGCCGCTGGGCAGGCTCGGTACTAGCGAAGACGTGGCCTACGGAGTGCTTTTTCTGGCCTCCGACGAGGCTTCATACGTTACGGGGGCGGAACTGGTCATTGATGGCGGCGTGGTTGCCGAGTAGCTGAGCACGGAATATGCCTGCCTACCGCTTCTGCCCCAAATGTGGCGACCATCTCCATCTCAGACCACGGGGTGGTCAACAGCGATTAGTTTGCCAGGGATGTGAGTTCGTCTTTTATCGCAACCCGGCCGTAGGTGTGGCGGTCATGCTGCTGGACAATCGGCACATACTTCTGGGGAGACGTACCCGTGGCCGGTACATCGGCAGATGGTGCATCCCATGCGGATACGTGGAGTGGGGCGAGGAAGTGCGCGAGGCTGCTCGCAGGGAGTACCTGGAGGAAACGGGCCTCCATGTAGATGTCGGGCCGGTCTACGCCGTACACTCCAACTTTCACGACCCAAAGTCCCTCACGGTAGGAATCTGGTTCCAGGGCACGCTGGTTGGCGGCACCCTCCAGGCCGGGGATGACCTGGACGCGGTACGCTACTTCCATCTGGATGCCCTGCCCGAGTCTCTGGCTTTCCCCACCGACCGTCTGGTGTTGGAGCAGCTGCAACGGGAGATTCAAATCTCCGGTGTCTAGGTCGGGTGGATCTCAGACGGTGGGGAGGAGGCCCGCTTGTGGTTGTGGGATGTGAGGCCGTTTATGAACATGGACCATAGGGACGTGCTGTGTTGGGTCAGGGGGTGGGCACGGTTGCTGAAGGACCAGAGTGTAACGCTGGCCTGAATCATTCCGAAGAACATGACGGCTGCGGCTTCCGTATCCACGTCCTCATCTATCTCGCCCTTCTCCGCACCGGACCTCAGGATACCCTCTACCATCCCCAGGTATCTCTCTACCATTTGCCTTGTGGCCTGATTTACCTGATGGTCGGCGAAGCGCAGGGATTCACCAATTACCACAAAGGAGACTCCGTCCCGTCTCTCTATGGATGAGAAATGCCGTCTCAGAAGATGCTCCAGATGGTCCAGGGCGCTATCGTTGGGCTGTGCCGACTCGGAGACGGCATCCATCAGGTTTCGCTCAATGTCATGGATGAGGGCAAGAAGGATGTCGTCCTTGCTCTTGAAATGCCTGTAGATTGCTCCTTCCGATAGGCCCACGTCTTTCGCCAACTCCTGAATTGTGAAGGCGGTCATCCCTTGGGTCACCACAATCTTCCGGGCATTCTGGACGATTTGATGCCTTCGCATGTCTGAATCAAGATGTTCAGTGGGCACTGGCTGACTCTCTCCCCTGATATTTGTATCAGTCCGAATGTCTCACTGTAAGTGAACAATGACTTGCAATAATGTATCTCAAATATCGCCGAATTGCAATACTTGACTTCCTGAATCTGCAATGATACCATACTAGTAAGTAAACATTTACTTATTCCTACTGCCACGATGAGGGATTAAGGTGCCACTCACCATAGAGTGGGGGGAGGTAAGAGATGCAAGAGGGCAACGGGGATACGGAGAGAACGCAAGTCCTGGAGGAACGGAACAATTTCGGCAACTCGCCGGATGCCTCGGTAGACGACAAGATGGCATCTGCAAAGAGCGAAGAGGCAAAGAAGGCAGAGGGGACTCGGCCAGAAGACCAAGCATCCGTGAGCGGCGCTGGCACAATAGATATTGAGTTGCCCCGCTCTGGGAAAGCAGACAGCACGGGTGGTCGGGTGACGGAGGGGATAACCGTTATTGAACTGGAGATGATGCCCAAGATGGAAGACATGGGACGGCTCGAAGAGATTATTGTGGGCGGCACAACCAATATAGACCCCGAGGTTATCGGTTCCATCGCAGGCATAGCCGTCCAGTCGGTAGAAGGGGTATCTTCTCTCGGCACCCCATCCCTCCGAAGGACCATCAGGGAGCGCCTCGGAAGTGCTGAAAGAACTGCCAGAGGCATAGAGGTGGAGGTAGGCAGGAGAGAGGTGGTCCTGGACATCAACATAAGGGTTGTCTTCGGATACAACATACCGAGGACAGTAATAGCGGTCCGCCAAACAGTTGCAGAACATCTGCTAAACCTGTGCGGCCTGATTGCCAAAGAGATCAACATCAAGGTTATAGGTATCGAGTTCCCTGACAAGACGCCGGGCAGGGTCCAGTAAAGGGCTTATTCCGGCCAAAAGAACGAAGCAGATTGGGAACACGCCATGAGCAATAAGGAGGCAGAACATGACTGAGCAGAAAATTAGTGAGCAGGAGATGGCGACCAAGCTCGCCGAGCTGGAAAAGATTCAGGAAATCGAGGTGGGTGGGGAGACAGAAATCAATGATGAGGTCATTGGTGCTATTGCAGGGGTGGCCGCCCGTGAGATTGACGGAGTAGGCCCCCTGGGCGCCAGTTCAATCCGAAGGACCATCGCAGAGCGTCTGGGAAGCGCAGAGCAGCGGGCTAGAGGTGTGGAAGTTGAGTCAGGGAGAAGGGAGGTCATACTGGACATTGACATGCGCATCGTCTATGGGTTCAGTATCCCTGAGACTGTGGTCAAGGTACGCCAGAACGTTGCACGACACATACTTGAGATATGCGGCCTGATCGCCAAGGAAATCAATATTAACGTTATTGGTATTGAGTTCCCTGACAGAGCGCCGAGCAGGGTTGAATAGGCGCTGCGCACATGCCTCACTCAACGATTCTTTCCAACACGCCAACGCGCCGGTCTTCCCGGTGATGACTGGCCAGAAAGCAGGGATGCATAAGGCGCCGAGAGACAATCTCAAGACATGGGGCACGCAGAGCGTGCCCCAGAGGGTTTACAGGAAGCTATGAACCTCTGGAATCAGATTATTGCCTCACTGGCAGCCACGTTCATATTTGTGGCGGCGATAGTCACATTGCTGGTGACTGTAGAAGCCGTTGGACCCGATTTTCTCCCCGGTGGGACAGCCGGGGATGCGTGGTTTTATGAACAGCTTCAGGGGGTCCGCGACTTCAGCGGAGGCGCGCAGGCCATCACTATAGTTGTGACTGTAGTAATCGCCCTCGCCATGCTTGCGGTCATCTCTCTTGAGCTCATACCTTCCGAGAGACGCCGGA
>JAGWBG010000204.1 GCA_021296015.1 Dehalococcoidia bacterium
CAACTCCAGCGTCACCCGTGCTGTAGAGCGCATTGCCCCCAACGTCGTGACACGCCAGTCCGTTGATACTCCGGTCCAAACAGGCGTCAAAGCCATAGACGCCATGATACCCATCGGCAGGGGACAGCGAGAACTCATCATCGGAGACCGGTCCACGGGCAAGACGGCAATCGCCGTAGACGCCATTATCAACCAGAAGGGCCAGGACCTTATATGTATCTACGTGGCTATAGGGCAGAAACAGGGCAAGGTGGCCCAAGTGCTGTCCAGCTTGCAAGAAAACGGTGCCATGGAACACACGGTGGTAGTGACCGCCAACGCCGCAGACCCCGCACCTCTGCAATACATCGCCCCCTACGCCGGGTGCGCTATGGCCGAAGAGTTCATGGCCCAGGGGAAAGACTCCCTAATCATATATGACGACTTGACGAAGCACGCTTGGGCGTACCGACAGATGTCCCTCCTTCTACGTCGGCCCGCCGGGCGTGAGGCATACCCCGGCGACGTCTTCTATCTTCACAGCCGACTTCTGGAGCGAGCAGCCAAATTGGCCCCGGAGTTCGGCGGTGGCGCCATTACGGCCCTCCCCATCATAGAGACCCAGGCCGGCGACGTGTCCGCCTATATACCTACAAACGTAATCTCCATCACCGACGGCCAGATATATCTTGAGCCAGAGCTTTTCAACTCCGGCATTCGCCCGGCGGTGAACGTGGGACTTTCCGTATCCAGGGTAGGGGGCGCGGCCCAGTCGAGAGCTATCAGACGGGTTGCCGGAAGACTACGCCTCGACCTTGCCCAGTACCGTGAGCTGGCTACCTTCGCCCAATTCGGCACGGCAGACCTGGACCGGGCCACCAGGGCACAGCTGGAGAGGGGACAGCGCAGCACCGAGATACTGAAACAGCTTCAGTACCAACCCATGTCCCTGGATAAAGAGGTCATAATCCTCTACGCAGTGAACAACGGGGACCTGGATGATATACCCCTGGAACGCTGTCGGGAGTTCGAGGAGGGTTTCCTGCGTTACATAGAGACCGCCAACCCCGATGTTGGACGCTCTATAGCGGAGAGCGGAGACCTGAAGGAAGATACCGAGGAGGCCCTGAAGAAGTCGCTCCAGGACTTCAAGGCGACCTTCGTCGCTGCATAGAGGTGAAACGATGCCCAGCCTGAGACAAATCAGAAGACGTATCAGGAGCATTGAGAACACCGCCAAGGTAACCAAGGCGATGGAGATGATTGCCGCCTCCAAGATGAGACGCGCCCAGGCCAGTGTGCTGGCCGCGCGGCCATATTCGGAGAAGATTCAGGACGTGATTGCCCACCTTGCGGCCCAGCCCAGTGAGGATAGCGCCGTAACCCAGCCCCTCCTTGAGAGCCGCCCGGTCAGTCGCATTGCGGTGGTGCATATAACCCCGGACCGGGGACTATGCGGCGGCCTTCACTCCAACCTGAACCGCCGAGGCTCCCAATTCATCCTTGAACACGGCGGTTCTTCCAACAATGGCAATGCACCCACGTCAGTGAGCGTCATTTCCGTTGGAAGAAAGGGCCGGGACTTCATGGTGAGGTACGGCCAGGACGTGAAGGCCGTATTCATCAATCTGGGCGATAGACCTGAGCTTGCCGACACCACCGCCATCTCCCGCATGATAGTAAATGAGTATTCGGAAGGCACGGTTGATGAAGTCTATATGGCCTATGCGGAATTTGTGACCATAACAGTGCAGAGGCCGGTAATCAAGCGGCTCCTGCCGATAACACCCGCCGAACTGAGCGCAGAGGAACGGGTGGGGTATATATACGAGCCAAACAGTCAGGTGGTGTTGGGTGACCTTCTCCCCAGATTCGTGGAGATGCAGGTCTACCATGCGCTCCTCGAGCTTATCGCCAGCGAGCAGTCGGCACGTATGGTGGCAATGCGCAGCGCCACGGATAGCGCCAACGAGATGGTCAGCGACCTGACCCTTGTCGCCAACAAGGTTCGCCAGGAAAGCATCACCAACGAGGTTCTGGATATATTGGGCGGCGTTGCCGCGCTGGAGTGATGGCTGGCCGGAAAAAGCGTGAACTAGAAACGGTCCTGTTTTAGGGAAGCACCCCTATTTTCCTTTGGATTGAGGTGACATATGGGTAAAGGCAAAGTGGTCCAGGTAATTGGTACCGTGGTTGACGTGGAGTTTCCTCCCGACCAGCTACCTACCCTTTTCAACGCCCTGGAGATAGACAATAACGGCGAAAAGCTAACCCTTGAGGTGGAGCAGCACGTGGGCAACAATTGGGTGCGTTGCCTGGCCCTGGGGCCTACCGAGGGTCTGGCAAGGGGCGTTGAGGCCACCGATACTGAATCACCTGTGAGCGTGCCAGTGGGTCCTGAAACCCTCGGACGCCTGTTCAACGTCACCGGTGATGCCCTGGACAATTTGGGCCCCGTCGAGGCTCCCCAATACTGGCCCATCCACAGGCCACCCCCCAGTTTCGAGGAACAGGAGACTACCACCGAGATTCTGGAAACAGGCATCAAGGTTTTCGACCTGATTACCCCCTTCTTGAATGGCGGCAAGGTAGGCGCTTATGGGGGCGCGGGCGTGGGCAAGACCGTGATTATCATGGAACTGATACGGAACATCGCCCAGGTGCACAAGGGTGTCTCCGTCTTTTCGGGTCTGGGCGAGCGCTCCAGGGAAGGAAACGACCTCTGGCACGAGATGCAGGACTCGGGAGTTATGGACAACACGGTCCTCGTTTTCGGACAGATGAACGAGCCTCCGGGAGTGCGGGCCAGAATCGGCCTGACCGGGCTTACCATGGCGGAGTTTTTCCGAGACGAGCAAAATCAGGACGTACTGTTGTTCATTGACAATATCTACAGGTATATCCTGGCCGGCATGGAGGTATCGGCCCTCCTGGGTCGGATGCCATCGGCGGTGGGATACCAACCCACCCTGGGCACGGAGATGGGAGCGCTTGAGGAGCGCATCACGTCAACCAAAAGAGGCTCCATAACCTCCTTCCAGGCCATATACGTCCCCGCTGACGACTACACCGACCCGGGCATCGTTACTACCTTCGGCCACTTGGACGCGGTGGTATCCCTGGAGCGGGCCCTGTCCGCCCAGGGGCTTTACCCGTCTGTGGACCCATTAGCCAGCTTCTCCAGGATGCTGGAACCCAGGTTCGTGGGCGACGAGCACTATCGGATTGCCCGTGGTGTGCAGCAGGTGCTCCAGCGATACCGGGACCTCCAGGATATTATCGCCATTCTTGGAATCGAGGAGCTTTCCGAGGAGGACAAAATCACCGTTGCTCGCGCCCGGAGAATTCAGCGCTTCCTGACCCAGCCTTTCTACGTGGCCGAGGCCTTCACCGGGATGGGTGGCAAATACGTACCCGTCAGAGAGACCGTGCGCGGCTTCAGTGAGATATTGGAGGGGCAGTACGATAACCTCCCCGAGCAGGCCTTTTACATGGTCGGCTCCATAGACGAGGCCATCGAAAAGGCCCGGGAGATGGGAGAGGGAGGATAGCCGGCTATGGTGACGATGCGCCTCGAGATAATCACCGCGGAGCGGCCGGTGTTTGCCGATGACGTGGACGCCCTGACCG
>JAGWBG010000205.1 GCA_021296015.1 Dehalococcoidia bacterium
GTAGAGGTGTAGCCATGACCCTGGCTCTAGAGGGAGTGGATATAGCCATCTGTGCCCGTGGCATAGAAGTCCTAGAAGAGACCGCTGCGGAGATTGTCTCCAGTACAAGACGTAAGGTGCTCCCCGTAAGAGCGGATATAACCACTCCCGACGACATCAAGACCCTGGTCGCCTCCACCGTTGCTGAGCTGGGTGGTGTGGACATACTGGTGAACAATGCCGTGAGCACCATTGAGGCCCCCTTCATGGAGTTTCCTGACGAGGCGTGGCTTCAACATTTCAATGTGAAGACATTGGGGTACGTTCGCTGCACCCGGGAGGTTATCCCCCATATGCGGAACCGAGGTGGAGGGCGGATTATAAATATAGGTGGTACAACTGCCAGGAGTGTTAGCAGTCTGAACATGAGTGGTGGAGTCAACAACTCAGCTATCTCCAACCTTACCAAGAACCTCTCGAATGAGTTCGCAAAAGATGGAATCCTAGTGAATTGTATTCACCCCGGCGCTACTAGGAGCAAGCGGTTGACTCAGAGCTGGGAAGCAAGAGCGCGGGATGAAAATGTCAGCATTGAGGAGATAGAGGCCCGCACGTCGAGTACCATCCCCATTGGACGCATACTGGAGCCGGAGGAGATCGGTTCCCTGGTGCTGTTCCTGGTTTCCGACAAGGCGAGCGCCATCACCGGCCAGACCATCACGGCGGACGGTGGCGGGGTCCGAGGGATATTCTATTAAACTACGGTTCGTTTCAGAACCGGATTTGGAAGCATATTCATTTATTAGAAGATATCACTTACTTGCTTATGGAGGCTCCTTCGGTCATCTTGTGGAACACGGCATTATTCAAATCCTATCCACATACTTGCGTAATTCGTAATATAAATCTAATCTCCGTAAATAGTTAGTAAACCGCTTCCAGTATTAAAAGAGGAACCGATTGACAAATCTGAAAGTGATGTGATACATTTGGGGTGATTCAGGCATCTTGGACTAAAGGCTGGTGTGATTACGATAACATTTGGGAAAAGACATGGAGGTGTAATCATGGTGCATAGTTGGTTGCTCAAGCCTAGGTCGTTGGTCTTCATTCCAATGTTGCTATTCCTAGTAATCGCCCTGGCCTGCGGAGATGATGCGACTCCAACGTCCCAGCCCACGTCAACCGCTGTGCCACAAGCTACAGACCCTCCGCAAGCCACCTCCACTCCGCTGTCTACTCCTACCCCAGTCCCGGTAGCCACTCCCGTCCCAGCAGGATTTCAGGCGCCCTTTATCAATGAGGGAAAACACGGTGGTACAGTACCTATGCAGTTCGTCTGTGAAGAGGCCAGGTGGGACCCCCACCAGGCTGCGACTGCGTGCGGGGCGGGGCTGTGGTCTCCTCTATATAACCAGGTTATGATGTACAACCACACTAACCCTACCGAGGTTATCGGCGACCTCGCCAAAAGTTGGGACCTGAGCGACGATGGCATGAGCTACACATTCGTATTACATGAGGCCAAGTGGTCCGATGGCATGCCCGTTACCGCTGCAGATATAGGGTTCAGTCTTGACAGAATGGTGGAAGAAGGTCAGCCCAGGCCCAGAGTGAAGAGTATTGCCCCTTATTATGCGAGCTCTGAGGTAGTTGACCCCAGGACGCTAAAGGTAAACTTGAAGTTCGCCAATGCACCGGCTTTTCTCCAGTATCTTGCCGTGGACTACATGAAGGTATTGCCCAAGCATATAGCAGACCAGCATCCTGATAAGACAGAGCTAGGGGAATTCCTTAATGTACCTGAAAACGGCGTTGGGTCCGGCAATATGGTGTTCAAGAGCTACCTCCGGGGAGACAGATATGTATACGAAAGGAACGCCGACTATTTCAAGGCCCCCTTGCCCTACTTCGATGCACACCACGCCTTCTTTATAACCGAAAAAACCAGGGTAATAGCGGCCTACAAAACGGAGCAGGGGCTGATGGCCAATATCGGTGCGACCAGCCTCCAGCCGCGAGACTACACAACCGCTGAAGCGCAGATGGACAACAAGGTAAACCTACACGTGATGGTCCCGACAACCATCATCAATGTGATTATGAACTTCACCAAGCCCCCCTTCGATGATGTGAGGCTCAGGAAAGCGGTCCAACTGGCCAGCGATCGCCTGGCGATCCTGAACACCGTAAACGCAGGGTTTGGCAAGGTGGGTACTCCCTTCTTCCCAGATAGCTGGATGACCCCGGCTGACGAAGTGGTGGCCACATGGCCCGGTTACCGATACGTTGACAAGAATACTGGTGAGCCGGTGTTGGACTACTACGGCAAAGAAGTGGGAGTAGACGTGGTGAAAGACCCGCGGGACATAGAAGCTGCTCAGAACCTGATGAAAGAGGCGGGCTTTAGTCCTGATAACAGGGTGAGGGTCTTCGTCGTAAGTCAGACAGGTACTTGGACTAGCGTGTCGCAGCTGCTTCAGCAGCATCTGAAGGAAATCTACATGGACCTGGACATCAACCAGGTGCCGAGTTCTGAATCCTTCGCCGCTATGGCCAGCGGCGAGTATGAGATAACAGGAAACCCCCATGGTGCAAACATCATTGATTCTGACGATCTGTTTAACGTGGTCTATACCCCGGGAGGAGCGAGGAACCAGCTCAACTGGGAAGACCCCAGGATAAATGACTTCTTTGCACGATCCAGTAAAGAATTTGACCCAACCAAGCGCCAGCAGACTATCTGGGAGGCGGGGGACATTCTGCGTCAAGGGGAGGGCCACTGGATGGGCGTCATATGGGGCGCCTCGTGGCACTTCCTCGTGAGCGAAAGGATCAAGAACTTCTCCCCGCCTCAGACGCTCCAGCAAGGCATGATGCATGAGCACCTCTGGCTGGAAGACTCGTCTGGGTTCAACTAAGTAACGGGTCCCCAGAACCCTGTATAGAATTAAGCCCTCACCTCAGACCCTCTTTCTACTGGGAGATGGGTCGGAGGTGAGGGCCATACCACCACTTCTGATTCTATACCTTAGACCGTTTGAGGCCAGGTCTCGGAGGATATGGTGGGGACATACATAGTACAACGTCTGGTGCTCTTCGTTCCCACCTTAGTACTGGTTTCCCTTGTAGCTTTCTTCGTGATGCGCATACTTCCCGGCGACCCGGCTGTTATAGTCCTCATGGGAGAGACGGGAGAGGGGAGTTTCACTCCAGAAGAGCTTAAAGCTGTACAAAAGCAACTTGGCACCGACAGGCCACTTCACATCCAGTATGGGAAGTGGCTATGGGGTGTGGCCCAGGGGGACTTCGGCAAGTCCTTTTTTTACACCGTACCCGTCTCTCAGGAGATGAAAACCCGTTTCCCTATCACACTAGAGTTGACCATCATGGCGATCATCATCTCCTTCTTGGTAGCTGTGCCGTTGGGAGTTCTGTCCGCGGTGAAGCAGGACTCATGGGCTGACCATGCCACCAAGGTCTTCACTCTCACTGGGATAGCCATGCCCAATTTCCTGGTAGGCATCCTCGTGATATACATTCTCGCCCGATGGTTCGACTGGTTACCCCCCTTAGGCTACGCCAATCTCTGGGATGACCCATTGAAAAACTTGCAACAGCTC
>JAGWBG010000206.1 GCA_021296015.1 Dehalococcoidia bacterium
CCACCATATTTTCAATCCTTGAGCAAGGGAAGAGAGCCTCGCAGGGGACGGCTGACTCCACTGTGGCCGTCCCTGCAGTTAAAGCACCAACGTGAACCTCAACACGAAAGTTCTTGATTTTGTCAAGCGTGGTGGAGCTGGAGGGACTCGAACCCTCTACCTCTTCAATGCCATTGAAGCGCTCTCCCTGATGAGCTACAGCCCCATATATACCTACAATATAGCAGAGGGATGAAACCGTTGCAACGACCTTGTTCAGCGCGCTACTTACTATTATTCGCGGCCGGGATGACATCGTACCCCGTATATGGTCGCAATACTTCGGGTATGACTATCGAGCCGTCTTCCTGCTGACAGTTCTCAAGTATGGATATGACCACTCTGGGAAGGGCTAGCCCCGACGCGTTGAGGGTATGCGCGTATTCCGGCCGTGCCCTGGACTCCGGCCTGTATCGTACATTCGCTCTGCGTGCCTGGAAATCGGTGCAGTTTGAGCAGGAGCTTACCTCCAGCCACTCCTCGCATCCCGGGGCCCACATCTCCAGGTCATAAGACTTGGCCGAGGCGAAACCCATGTCCCCGGCGCAAAGCTCCAGCACCCGGTAGGGCAACTCCAGTTGCCGGCATACGTCCTCAACGTCGGCCAGCATCTTCGCCAGTTCCGCCCCTGAGGTCTCTGGCTCTACGAACTTGTACATCTCCACCTTGTCGAACTGATGGACCCGCTTGATGCCCCTGGTGTCCCTGCCTGCAGCTGCCTTCTCACGCCGGAAACAAGGGGTGTAGGCAGTGTAGTACAAGGGCAAGGTTCCCGGCGGAAGAATCTCATCCCGATGGATGTTGGTCAGAGGGACCTCGGCGGTGGGGATTAGCCACAGGTCGTCTTCCTCGTCGTGGTACAGGTTGCTACTGAACTTGGGTAGATTGCCGGAGCCTTCCATGACCTCTCGTTTTACCAAGACAGGAGGGTAAATCTCCTTGTATCCATGCTCGGTAGTGTGAAGGTCCAGCATCCAGTTGATGATGGCCCGCTCAAGTTTAGCGCCCATACCGGAGAGAATAAAAAACCTGGAGCCTGAGAGCTTGGCACCACGCTGGAAGTCTATGATTCCCAGCTGCTCGCCCAGTTCCCAGTGGGGACGGGGGGTGAAATCAAAGGACCGGGGTTCTCCCCAGGTCCGCAATACCAAATTATCCTCTTCTCCCAGGCCGGGTCGCACGTCGTCGAGAGGCACATTGGGAAGCTCTAGGAGAAGACCGTGGATGTTGGTTTGAAGCTCAGCCACTTCTTGCTCGAAGAGTTTAATCTCATCTCCCAACCTGCGTAGCTCGTTAACAAGATCCGTGGGGCGCTCATCCATCTGAGCTATCCGCTTGCTGGCCTCGTTGCGATGAGCCCGGAGTCCGTCACCATTCTGAATCTCCTGTCGGCGGCGGAGGTCCAGCTCTGAGAGCCTGTGTATGGGGACATCTTCGCCACGCTTGAGAAGGGCTTGGCGCACATATTCAGGGTCTTTCCTGATTAATTCAATCGAGAGCATATTTAAGACCGTCTGAGTATCCTGTGAGTAGTCTGTGGTAGGAGTTGTTATCCTATCGGAAAGGTCCTTCCTGTCAAGCCTGTTTGACGGGTCGCATCTGGGGGAAAAGCACTGCATCCCTTATACTTGGCTGACCTGTGAGCAGCATTACCAGCCGGTCTATACCTACACCGAGGCCCCCTGTGGGCGGCATACCGTACTCTAGTGCCAGGAGAAAGTCTTCATCCAGCCGGTCAACTTCCTCGTCTTTATAGAGCAGTCTTAGCTCTTCCTGGGCCAGGAAACGTTCCCTTTGAAGGTCGGGGTCGTTAAGCTCGGTATAGGAGTTTGCTATCTCCATGCCGGCGGCAAAGCCCTCGAACCTTTCTACATATCCTTGGACGTCGGGTTTGGGTTTGGCCAAGGGAGACATTTCCTCCGGATAGTCTACCAGAAAAGTGGGCTGGATGAGGTGAGGCTCCTCGAACACCGACAGGAGTTTGTCTATAGCCTGCCTCGACTCTCTTGCGCTCTTACTTCAATACCCAACTCCCGAGCCCTGGAACTCAGAGAAGAAGCTGAGGGGTATTCCTCTATGTCTACTCCGCTTCTCCGGTAAAGCTCTTCCCTCAGAGAGATACGCTTCCAGGGAGGCGTCAAGTCTATGGTGTGCTCCTGGTACTCCACCTGACGACTGCCGAGGGCCTCAATGGCAGACGTGGAGACCATCTCTTCCACCATACACATCACGTCATTGTAGTCTGCGTAAGCTTCGTAGCTCTCCAGAAGGGTAAACTCGGGATTGTGGTCCTGCGCAATTCCCTCGTTTCTGAACACTCTGCCCAACTCATACACCTTGTCAAGGCCGCCTACGATAAGCCGTTTGAGGTAAAGCTCGGTTGCTATTCTCAGATAGAGGTCCTGGTCAAGAGCGTGGTGATGGGTAATAAAGGGCTTGGCCAGAGCACCGGCAGCCACGGGCACCAGGATAGGCGTATCTACCTCTATGAACCCCCGTCCGTTCAGAAAGGACCGTATGGAGTTGATAATCTTGCTACGCTGGAGAAAAGCGGTCTTCACTTCCGGGTTGGAAATGAGGTCCACGTAGCGTTGGCGATACCTCTGTTCAATGTCGCGCAGGCCGTGCCACTTTTCCGGCAGGGGTCTCAGCGATTTTGACAGGACTGTAATCTCCTGTGCTTCTATGGTTATCTCGCCGGTACGGGTGCGAAATAGGGGTCCACTTACACCCAAGAAATCCCCCAGGTCCAACTCCTTTACCAGCCGGTATTGGTCCTCCAGGATGTCACGTCTCAGATGGGCCTGAATCCTGCCGGCGCCGTCTCTGAGGTCCAGGAATGAGGCTTTCCCCATAACCCGCATTGACATAACACGTCCAGCGACGGAGACGGGTGCGGCACGAACACCTTCTCCTTGCTCCTTCTCCTCGTCCTGAAACAGGGCCACGGCTTCAAGGGAGGTGCAGCTCCTGTGATAACGATGAGGAAAGGGGTCAATTCCCTGCTGGCGAAGGTGTTCCAGCTTGTCCCGACGGCTAAGAAGAAGCTCTTCTCCTCGTTCTGGCATAGGACGACTATCCTTGTATTGAGCTTGTAGGGCCCCAAGCTAATTGATTTCGGCGATCTCCAGACTTATTTTACCTGCTGGTACGCTAACCTCCGCAATTTCACCGATACGTTTGCTCAGAAGTGCTTTTCCTATTGGCGAAACGTTGGAAATCTTACCCTGTGCGGGGTCAGCTTCGGTACTGCCGACAATGGTGTACTCATATCTCCGGCCCTCCGGGTTGACAACAGTGACCTTGGAGCCAACATGGACCGTGTCGGAGGGGCCGTGTTCCTGGGAGATGATGATAGCATTGTGAATCAGGTTTTCCAGAGTCAAGATACGGCCTTCGATGAAAGCCTGCTCGTTTTTGGCCTCATCATATTCGGCATTATCTACCGTGCCACCAATCTCTTTGGCCTATTGGAATCGCTCAGCGACCGACTGACGACGGAGAGTGCGAAGCGCCTCAAACTCGG
>JAGWBG010000207.1 GCA_021296015.1 Dehalococcoidia bacterium
TTGAGGAACTGTTGCGACAACCCGACCTAATCAGCCAAGCTCTAATATTCCGCAGGACCAAGGCGGGAGTCGACAGGCTGGTATCTCATCTCCGGAGTCGTAACTACGATGCCCAGGCCATCCACGGTGACATGCCCCAGTCCCATAGGGACGCGGTTATGGCCAGTTTCCGGTCGAAGGACCTTCGCATCCTGGTCGCCACCAACGTTGCCGCACGGGGGCTGGATATTCCGGCCGTGTCCCACGTCATAAACTACGACATGCCCGAAACCCTGGAGGAGTATATCCACCGCATCGGCAGGACAGCGCGGATGGGACGTACCGGAACGGCCATCACCTTCGTTTCCGAATGGGACTTCCCGGTGCTGGATATGATTCAGGCGCACGTTGGAGACGATCTGGCACGAGCCAGCCTGGCCTCCTCCCACAGGTAACGGGCAAGGTACGCTTGCCATGCTCCTCACGTTCCCACAAGAGCCTTTAATTAGACTTGTAGCGGGCAACCCGTCTCCCAAGGGGTAGAAACATGGACGCCATCGAGAGCTTGAATCAAAATGTCATCGCCTGCACTAACTGTGCTCGCCTTGTGGAGTATAGACAGACTGTAGCCAGTGTGAAGAGGCGGATGTACCGGGAGGAAGAATACTGGGGCCGGCCCTTGCCCGGCTTCGGAGACCCGGAAGCACGGGTGCTGCTGGTGGGTCTCGCTCCGGCAGCCCACGGAGGCAATAGAACAGGCCGCATGTTCACAGGGGACAGCAGCGGGGACTGGCTGTACGGAACCCTGCACAAGTTTGGCTTTGCCAGCCAGCCGACCTCACGGCACAGGGACGACGGCATGACAGTCCAGGACGTATACATCACGGCAGCCATACGCTGCGCACCGCCTGCCAATAAGCCCCTTCGGGATGAACTTACTGCTTGCAGGCCCTACCTGCTACAGGAGCTAAGCCTACTCAAGAGGCTCCGGGTGATCGTGGCCCTGGGGAAAATCGCCTTTGACGCCTACCTGACGGCATGGGAATCAGGGGACGCTCACGAGTCGCCCCTGTCCACACCCCGGCCTCGCTTCGGGCACGGCGCTACCTATAGCCTCCCCAACGCCATTATCCTGGTCGCATCATACCACCCAAGCCGGCAGAACACCCAGACGGGGCGTCTCACCAGACCGATGTTTGAGGACATCTTTGCAACGGTCCGCCGGCTATTGGATGGCCCAGCCCAATGAGCAGGGGCAAGGGTACATCACGCACCACTAGGTCCTGCTTTGCTGGACAGTCTTTGGCGCTGCCGACATGAGCTTCGGCTCGCCCAGCATGAGGAATAGACAGGACCCCAGAAGGTTGAGCACAATCAGCACCATGAAGGGTATGTCATAGCTTCCCGTGGTATCGAACATATACCCGGCGAAGAGGGGCAGGACTATCATGAATCCGTTCATGGGCACCATTGACATGCCCATGATGCTGGCGAAAGCACGACGCCCGAAGTAGATGCCCCGGATGGCCGTGGTAAGGGGAGACCGGCCACCGAAGCTGATGCCCAGAAGCACCCCAAAGAGAAACGCCAACGGTGTACTGTCGGTAAGGAGGAGTACTCCAAGAGCTACGGATTGGAGGGCTGAGATCCCGAAAATCGCCATCCGTATGGGTAGACGGTCGCCTATATAGCCACCTACAAGATTGAATAGAGCGCCGACGCCCAGATAGGTAGAAACCACCATCCCCACCGTCTGCAAGGGAATGCCACGGTCCAGGTTCAGCATAGAACCCAGATGCACGGATATCGTCACAATCACCGCGGACGAGCAGGCGTGGCCTATGGTCATCAGCCAGAAGGTCCGGGTCCGCAAGGCCTCCTGCCACGTCAGGCCGGGCGCATCTGAAGCGGGCTGTGGAGTCCCAGTTTCTCCCGGGGTTGCCGATGCTTGGCTCCGTTGGATGCCATCGGGATGTTGCCCATAGTCCTCGGGCCGATTGCGTATTACCAGGGACACGGGCAGAGCGAAGAACATGATTACCGCACCCAAACCCGTAGACACAACACGCCATCGGTCAAGGCCGAAGTGCTCAGGGTCTATGGACCACGCCAGCAGCGGCACCAGCAATATCCCGCCTGCCGCAGACCCCGCCATAGCCCGAGACATAGCCGTAGCCCGCTTACTGAGGAACCAGTTGTTCAGCACCGTCATCATGGGAAGCCACGTACCCAGACCCGCACCGGTGCTCACGATTATAAAGGCCAGGTAGAACTGCCAGAGATTCTGTATCTGGCCCAGAAGGACGAACCCGCCCCCCAAACATATCAGTCCGATGAGGACCATCCGCCGGGGGCCAAGCTTGTCCGTCAGATACCCTCCTAATGGCCCCGTAACCGACCCCTCAACCCGGGAGAGGGAGAAGGCCAGGGACAGCTGCGCCCTGCTCCATTGGAACCTGGTCTCCAGTACCGGGAACCAGGCGGTCAGGCCGTAGAAGAGGGGCACGGAGGCCATAATCATTACCATGGTGGCCGCTCCTACAAGCCACCAACCGTAGAACGTGCCGCGCACATGCTTCAGAGGGTTAATAATCTCCCTTACGTCTGCCAACCAGGGCACTCTCTCCATAACACGACATTACCACAAACAACCTCCCGGCAGCCCCGTCCTGCTCACCCAATAGGAGCGGGCTATGTCCGGATAGATGGTAAAAGGTACGGCATAGCCCGCCCAACTATCAATCGCCTTCCCGTGCGCCCATGCGGGTGGGTGTAGTATCCCTGGGCGACGACAGCGGCTTCGGCTCGCCCAGCAACAAGAACAGACTGGAGCCAAAGAAACTCATTATGGCTATGGTGATGAAGGGTATGTTGTAGCTCCCGGTGGTGTCATACATATAGCCGGCGAAAAGAGGCGCTCCCAACAGGAAAGCGTTCATCGGTATCATTGACACGCCGGTGATGCTGGCGAATGACCTGCGTCCAAAGTAGACACCACGGATTGCAGTGGTCAGTGGGCTACGCCCCCCAAAGCCAATGCCCAGGAGCCCGGCGAAAAGGAAAGCCATTTAGGCACTGTCCGCCTGAAGAATGATTATGACGGCCACGGACTGAATGGCCGAGAACCCGAAAAGCGCCAGCCTCATAGGTACTCGATCGCCGATGTAGCCACCTATGAGGGTAAACACGGCGCTTACGGCCGTGTATGTTGACACAACCCACCCCACCGTTTGCAGGGAGAAATCCCTGTCCAGGTTGAGCATGGAGCCCAGATGCACCGTTATGGTCACAATCACAATGGATGAACAGGCATGTCCTACAGACATCAGCCAGAAATCCCGGGTAAGAACAGCCTGTTGCCATGTGTAGTCTGGTTCCTCATCGGATGCATGGCCAATCCCTCTGGCCGCCGTCGTGGGGGTTGGGGATCTCCCGTCTGGGTGAAGGCCGTAGTCCTCCGGCCTCCTGCGGACCAGCAGCGAGATGAGCAAGGCCAGCACGATGACAATTATGCCTATAGCCGCAGCCGCAAGTCGCCAGCGATCGGGGCCGAACTCTTCGGGATTTATGGCCCAGGCCAGC
>JAGWBG010000208.1 GCA_021296015.1 Dehalococcoidia bacterium
GGGTCATGGCTGTATCCGGTAACAGACGCCGGTGGGAGCCGTTGACGGCACTTGGGCCACCCTGGGAAAAGGGCACGCCCACCATGAAAGAGGTCCGCAATTGGTCGGCTTCCCTGATAGTGGGAAACGCCCACATTGCGCCTTTCGTTGGGGCTAACCTACAGGGCAGGTATCCCCTCTCCGCCAGGGTTGCCCGGCTGATGAGGAGGTTGAAACGGAAGCTGCTGTGACTACCTTGCCGGGCCTATTATGAAGGGGTTACGTCTCCAACCATACTTTGACAGTGCAAGAGGTGCGGGCTACACTCTGATTCTATCAAGCATCGGAAATAAGGAGAGCCATGTTAAACGACGCCATAAGACTCAAGGCCATTAACCACATCACCTATAACGTTAAAGACAAGGATGCCGCGTTGAGATGGTATGAGGACATACTGGGGTTGAAGCAGATACCCAAGCAGGTAGACGCTGACCATCTGTATTGGCTTCAGCTGCCCAGTGGTGCCATGGTCCACATTATCGAGAACCCGGAAGCTCCCTCCGCGCCGTCCCACCACACTGCCTTCGAGGTGGACGACATAGAGGCCGCCCGTGATGCGTTGCAGGCGAAAGGTGTGGAAGTCACAGAGATTTCCGTTCGCCACGACGGGCAACAGGCCTGCTATCTAAACGACCTGGACGGCAATCGTATTGAGATATGCACCAAGTCAGGATTTGGCGTCCTGGTATAAGGGAACCCCTATCCCTTGTTGCGAGCCGCGCACTTCAATTGACGGCAGTGAATGCCACTCTGACTGAGGAGGTCACCATGCCGGTCCCCGGAACAACCCTGCAGAGCTACCGGCCATTGATACAGGGCACTAACGGCGTCGTCGTTTCCAGTCACCCCAGCGCCTCCATGGCCGGCCTGGATATATTGAGACGCGGTGGCAATGCCATTGATGCCGGTGTGGCGGTCGGTCTGGCACTGAACATCGTCCATGCCGACGATTGTGGGTTTCTCGGGGTTGCCCCTACCGTCATTTATCTTGCGGACCGGAAGGAAGTGACCACGATTGACGGCCTTGGAGTCTGGCCTAAAAGGGCCTCGGTTGAATACTTTCAGCGTAACCACCAAGGCCAACTTCCCGGCGGTATCCTGCGCGCTCTGACTCCGGCATCCGCTGACGCATGGTTCACGGCGCTGGCCCAATACGGGACCATGTCATTCTCGGAAGTCGTTGCCCCGGCTATCGCTTTGGCGGAACAGGGCTTTCCCATGTATCGCTATCTGGCAGGCCGGCTGCGGGATGCATTTGACATGTATAACCGCTGGCCGAGCACTGCAGAGATCTTTCTTCCGGGAGGCCGTCCGCCGGAGGTTGGGGAGATGTTCTTCCAGAGGGATGCGGCGGCGACGCTTCGCAGGATTGTCGCCCTTGAAGATGCCAACCTCGCCCAGGGCAGAGAAAAGGCTTTGATGGCGGCCAGAGATTACGTCTACAAGGGTGAACTGGCCGAAAGGATTGTCTCTTTCTACAAATCTCAAGGGGGGTTGCTGGATGAGGATGACCTCTCCGACTATCGAGTTCGCATAGAGCCGCCGGTCACGGTCAATTATCGAGGCTACGACGTCTACACTTGCGGACCCTGGTGCCAAGGGCCGGTCTTTCCTATGGCCCTCAAGATTCTGGAGGGCTTTGACTTGCGAGCAATGGGCCATAACTCTGCCGAGTACGTCCATACCGTTACCCAGGCTCTCAACCTGGCCTTCGCCGATAGAGAGCGGTATATAGGCGATCCCGCCTTTGTGGACGTGCCCATGGATGCGTTGCTGTCGGAAGCCTATCTGCGCCAGCGCCGCAGCTTGATTGACCCGGACCACGCCTGGCCTGCCATGCCCCCGGCCGGAGACCCTTACAAGTGCAGAGCCACTTTGGACGGAGCGCCCCAGTCTGCGAGAGAGGCGGTTGCCGTGACGGGAGCGGCCGGAGAGGAAGGCGGGGGAACGTCCTATTTCGGCGTCATAGACAGGAGCGGGAATATCTTTTCCTGTACTCCGAGCGAGGGAATGAAAAACGGTGGTCCTATCATACCGGGTACAGGTTTTTGCCTGTCGTTGCGAGGCGCCCAGTCCAGAGTCGAGGAAGGGCATCCGGCCTCTATAGCCCCGGGCAAGAGGCCACGGCTTACACCTGCACCAGCGCAGGTGCTCCGGGAAGGCCAGCCGGTGATGGCTCTGGGCGCTCACGGGGGTGACCATATTCCTCAGGGCCAGTTGCAACTGCTGCTCAATGTAGTGGAGTTCGGACTCGACCCGCAGGAGGCGGTTGAGGCCCCCCGCTTTTACAGCTACAGTTTCCCTTCATCCGGGTCTCCTCCCGCCTACCATCCCGGTGTGGTACGAGCTGAGGGGCGGATTTCCGAGGACGTGTTTGATGCACTACGCCAGAAGGGGCATACGGCAGAGAGATACCCTGACTGGTGGGAAGGGTCGGCTCTCTACGGCGTTCTCATTCGAAACCCACGCACGGGTGTGCTGCAAGGAGGGGCTGACCCTCGTTGCGAAGCGTATGCCGTGGGCTACTAGAGCCTTGTACCTTGCCCCTTTACCCAGTGATGGGCCGGGCCGGAGGGTCTCAAGCGGAGTATTCCTGTGGCTCCCAACCCCAGGGATGAGGGCCCCAGTCCGGCTCGAACACCTGACCGCGCTTGACCGTTAGTGCCGGTACTACGGCTTTATCCACCCGCAGGCTTGCTCCCAGCACGTCGTACACCACCCAGTCGCCGTCGTTGATCTGCAATACCGAGATGTCCGCCTGACGTCCAACGGCCAGGCTGCCGAGGCGGTCCTGCTCGCCGATTGCCTTTGCCGGGTTGGTCGTACACATCGTAACTATCTGTTCCAGTGTGAATTCCATGGCCAGGAAGCGAGTCATCATTTCCGTCATGCTGTGAACGGTACGTATACGCCCCGGCACGGTCAGGTCCGTGCTGATGCAGTGGGGTAGCAGGCCCTGGTCAACGACACGCTGCCCAATATCGAAGCTGAAGTTCATCCGTCCGTGGGCCGTGTCGAACCAGACGCCTCTATCCGCCGCCTCACGGGCCGCTGGGACCAGTCTCCCGTTGGCGTCAAGGACTCCACCGGAGTTGGCAGTGAAGTAATGGGTGAGGATGTCACCCTCTTCCAGAATGGGGAGCAACTCGCGAATTACATTGGGGTCGTAGCGCTGTTCCGTGTCGCCAATGTGTACCATCAGCTTGATACCGCTCTCCTTTGCAGCCCTCTTCGCCAGCCTGGGCATCTCCATGCCAAAAATCTCGAGAGCGGGTGAGACCATGCGGGCCTTGATGCCCCTGATTAGCCCTTTGTATTGCTCGGCCACACGCAGCGTACCTTCCAGGTCAATGCTGCTTTCGGCGACGATGTCGGGAGTAGTGGCCAGCCCGGTCTGACAGATGTGCATGAAAGGTATAATCTCGGTGTGGCAGTTGGGAATGATGTGGTTGGGAAAGGCCCCGAAGGTCGCGCACCCGGAGCTTCCCGCATCCTGAAGC
>JAGWBG010000209.1 GCA_021296015.1 Dehalococcoidia bacterium
CCAGCCGTCGCGCCATCTCCATGAATCCACCCCCTTCGCCGCTCAGCATACCTCCCCAGCTGGGAACCTCGGGGGGCAGACCATATCCGAGGAAGCTCAGAGAGGCCTCAGCCAGGATTACACCACCTATCCCGGTGGTAAACATGATGATTACGGGAGCCAACATATTGGGCAGGACATGCCGTATAAGGGTTCTCCAGGCTGGGCTGCCAATTGACTTCGCCGCCATCATATACATGTTCTCCTTGATACCAATAACGGCGCTCCTGGATACCCTTGAACCACCGAACCAGCCTATTATCCCCAGGACCACTATCAGCTGTGGCATACCCCGCCCCACCACGGACATTATCGTCAACAATAGGAGCAATCCCGGGAAAGCCATCCAGGCATCGACCAACCTCTGGACTATCAGGTCAAGTTTGCCGCCTAAGAATCCGCAAAGACCCCCTAATGCTGTAGCTCCCAATACACTAATAGTCGTCGCCGCGAGACCGACAATCACGGAAACACGAGCCCCATAGATAATGCGGCTGAGGACATCCCGCCCTAACTGGTCGGTACCCAGAAGATACTGGCCTGATGGGCCCTCCAGAATACTCTCAAGGTGGATCTCGGCATATGGATAAGGAGCCAGGACATCGGCAAAGATGCCGGCGCAAAGCAGCACCAGCACGACAAGTCCACCGGCGGTACCGAGCGGCTTCTCTCTTACCAGCCTGATAAAGAAATCGCCCAGCAGGCCACGTCTCTTGTGCGCCTCAATTCCCAGAGATGTATCTGTAACGTCACTCACCCGGCTCCTTCCTCCTATCTGTTTTGAACCCTGGGGTCCAAATAACCATAGGTGAGGTCAACCAGCAGATTGATGCCTATTATCACGGTGGCGATAAACAAGTTTATCCCGGAGACCATCGTATAGTCTCTCTCAATGAGAGCGCCTAGAAACAGACGGCCTACCCCGGGCAGGCCGAATATCTGCTCCATAATAACCGCACCGGCAACTAGAAGAGGCAACTGCATGCCGACTATGGTAATTACTGGGATGAACGCATTCTTCAGGGTGTGCCTCATGATGACCACCCTCTCCTTGAGTCCCTTTGACCAGGCAGTTCTGACATAGTCCTGCCTCAACACCTCAAGCATCGTGGTGCGTGTCATTCTCATGGTCACTCCCGCCATCGATGCCCCCAGAATGACCGCTGGAATTGTGAACATTCCGAGGTTACCCAGTGGATCGTCGGCAAATTTAACAAGCTCCATTGGTGGCGACCAACCCCACCAGATTGAGGGGTAAATCATTACGATAGTGCCCAACCAGAAGTTGGGAATGCAGAGAAAGAGAATGCCGACAGTACGCCCTCCATAATCACCAAGTGTATCCTGCCGTATCGCCGAATAGATACCGATAGGCAAAGCTATTAGTAGTCCTACAATCACCGCCAAGACGCCGAGCTCAATGGTCACTGGCAATCTACTGAACAGCTGGTCAGTCACGTTCGGACCGCCACGCAGCGATTCCCCGAGGTTGCCGCGCAGAATAATGTCTCCCATCCAGCGTCCATACTGGATCGGGATGGACACGTCCAATCCCAGCATTTGCTCAATCGCTTCACGGTCAAGGCCAAGCCCCGAGGTAGCCTCAGGCCCCATCAAAGCCATCATCATGTCTATTACGTCGCCAGGGATGAGACGTACCGAGAGGAAGACTATCATAGACACTATCAACACGGTGGGAATTATTAGCAATATTCTTCTAATTACGTAGGTTATCATGTCACCCTCTCTCGTCATTTGCGAGGTCGCTCAGTAAAGGGGCTGAGCGCCTAAGCCCCCAGCCCCTTCTTTCCCCTCACGAGTAACAATTATCCCTACTAAACCCTACCTCTGTCCCGTCAGCTCGTACTTGAGGTCTGAGTCAACCCAGACCCGGGAGAGAACGGTCTGACGCATACCGCCTCCCAGACCGGTTTCTCCATTGAAACCACCGAGCCATGGCCAATAAGCGCTAAACTGAGCAGGTCGAACACCCCATGTCTGCCATTGCTTCTTTATGAAATACATATCTGCCTCTCTGCTCAGCCTCATCAGCTCCTCAAGGGTGGTAGCGGCTTCGGCAGCTTCAACCATGGCGTCGTACTCGGGGTCCTGCCCTCCGTGCATGTTCCACACTGAGGTCGAATGACCCAGGATTCTTAAGAAAGTGAACGCCCAATCCCCGCCTCTCAACCCGGTGGTCATACCTTCATAAGTATGGTCATTTATACGGGCGTTAAAAGTAGCAGTATCTATCACATTAAGCTCGACATCAACGCCAATCTCAGCCCAATAGGCTTTGCTTACTTGTACATAGTCTACATCCATATACGGCGCGCCGTCGCTGAAGTCTAAGGTAGTCTTGAATCTAATGCCGTCGGCGCCGCGTTTATACCCGGCCGCCTCAAGCAACGCTTCTGCCCCTGCCGGGTCATAGCGATAGCCTTCCTTGACCTCTTCCGGCCACTCCTCATACGGCACGTAGTACCCGACGACCGCCGGCCCCATAATCCCATAAGGTGTCGGGTCTGCATGGCCCCTATATAGGGTTCTGGCGATTGTCTCGTTGTCTAATGCCAACTGCATTGCCTGACGCACCCGGATGTCGTCAAAGGGCGGCTTGCGCACGTCCATTCCAAAATCGTTCATCTTGAGATACGAGGCGTTTAGCACGATTTCTGGGTACGCACGCCGCATGCTCTCTGCCTGGTCAAGGTCAAGCGCGCCCTCAGAAGCCAGCATCGTAGCAATCTGGCCCGAGCGCAGTGCCGCCAGTTGTGTCGCTTCATCCGATATTACCAGAAACTTAATCTTGTCAGCATAGGGCAGGCGGTTCTTTGGGTATTTTTCATCATAGCCCCAGTAGTCGGGATTCTTGGTGTAAGTGATAGAACTCCCCTTGATCCAGTCAGTTAGCTCATACGGGCCGGTGCCGACCAAGTTCCTCCAATCCTGAAGGTCTCCATGCTGCTGAATCACCTCGGGGGGCTGTATCCAGCTACCATCCACACTTGAGAAGTAAATCGTATCCAGCGTATTAAAGCTGAAACTCGACATCTTGAAGACAACCGTCCATTTGTCAGTCGCCGTCACCGATTCTATTGGCAGACCGGTGAGGCTGGGTGCAAAAGGACTTGGCCCGGCTTCAGCGAAATCGCCAAAACCCAGAAATCGGTGAAAGGAATGTTCAACGTCATAGGCAGTCAGCTCCCGTCCGTTCATCGGTGCCTTATCATGCCAGCGAACGCCCTTGCGGATGTGGAAGATAGTGGTGAACGGGTCGGGCGTTTCGTAGCCTTCAGCTAGGTGGGGTTTAGTGACAGCCAGAGTAACATAGGTCGATTTAAAGTCAAATACATCCCTGTCTAGTCCCCAGTCCCCGATACCCAGGGTCTCTAACACGAGGTTACCGATATGATAATAGAGTGCCCCATTCCAGGTGTCACCATGCGCAGGGTCGGAGGTAGCCCACCATTTGGTAGTAATTGTCC
>JAGWBG010000210.1 GCA_021296015.1 Dehalococcoidia bacterium
GGAGACCTAGTCGTATTCACAGTCAGGGTCGTCTAGTATGGGCAGACCGGGCCTCCTCGCCCTCAGCTATATCTCAAGAGATATTGACTGCCTGATAGCGGGACTCTCTGACTCTGACTCGCTATGAGAGGCAAGCTCACGATTCGCCTCAATGACCAGCTTCAGAGCTTCCTTGAGGTTCTCCTGGGCCTCCTTGAGAGTCCTGCCTTGAGTGTTGACACCAGGAATTTCCTCGACCCATGCCACATACCAGCTTCCACGCTTTTGGAAAACTCCGGTAAACTGCATCTCCAAGGCCTAACGTCTAGATTAAGGTTATTCAAAAAGTTCTATTCTGCAAATCAGGGGTGACGAGCTAGACCTTCTCCAGCAACTCCTCCAGGACACCGCTCCGGAGCCGTTGCAAGTCCTCGGCATCTTTCACGAAGCATCCAAGGGTCTGCTCCACCTTCTCCCGGTCAAGGTGGTTGTGATGAAGCAGAACGAGGGCCGTTGCCCAGTCCAGGGTCTCCGATACACCGGGCACTTTTTCCAGACCGACCTCCCTGGCCCCATGAAGGAAGCGGCAAATCTGGCGGGCCAGTGTCTCGGAGATGCCGGGCACCTTGGCGTGTACTATAGCCAGTTCCTTCTCAAAGGAGGGGTAGTCAATCCACAGGTACAGACACCGGCGGCGCAGAGCATCGGAGAGGTCACGGGTGCGGTTGGAGGTCAGGACCACCGTAGGGACGTGGGCCGCCTTAATGGTGCCGATTTCGGGAATGGTCACCTGGAACTCTGAGAGGACTTCCAGAAGGAAGGCCTCAAACTCTTCGTCCGCCCGGTCTACCTCGTCTATGAGCAGCACGGGCGCTTGCTCCCTCTGGGTGAGGGCAGCCAGCAAGGGACGTTGCAGGAGGAACGCTTCGCTGAATATCTCCTGCTCCTTCTCCTCGGTACTGCGAGAAACGTTCTCGTCCAGCCTGATTCGGAGGAGTTGCTTGGGATAGTTCCACTCGTAGAGGGCTGTGGTCACGTCCAGCCCCTCGTAGCACTGGAGACGAATCAGGTTAGTGTTGAGGATTCGGGCGAGGACGTTTGCCACCTCCGTCTTGCCCACACCGGCCCGCCCCTCAATCAGGAGGGGGCGGCCCAGGGCAAGCGCCATATATACGGAGGTGGCAATGGCCTGGTCGGCTATATAGTGCTCTTCCTCCAGCCGCTCCAGAATACCCTGGATAGAACCCTTCGGGCTGTCGCCCTCAAGGGTGAAGCCGGTTGCCATCTACCCTCTCGACGCCTGGATGGCACGCCAGACCCTTTCCGGTTTCACTGGCATGTCTATGTGCTTTATCCCGAATGGGGCCAGAGCATCCACCACGGCGTTGATAATTGTGGGAGAGGCGGCGATAGTGCCCGTCTCTCCGGCACCTTTGATTCCCAGGGGGTTCACCTGGGTTGGGGTCACGGTGCGGTCTACCTCGAAGGACGGCAGAACGTCGGCGCTGGGGACGGCGTAGTCCATCATCGAGCCGGTGAGAAGCTGGCCGTTGTCATCGTAGACGGCCTCTTCCTGGAGGGCCTGCCCGATACCCTGGGCTATCCCGCCGTGGACCATGCCGTCCACTATCATCGGGTTAATAACGTTCCCCACGTCGTCCACAGCCACATACCGGAGAATCTTTACTTCCCCCGTGTCCGGGTCTACCTCCACAACTGCGGCGTGGGCGCCAAAGGGCCAGGTGAAGTTCCCCGGGTCGAAATAGCTGGTGGCCTCCAGGCCGGGCTCCATCCCTTCCGGGAGACTACCCGCTATATTGGCCGCCAGGGCGATTTCTCCAAAGCCCTTTGCATTGGACGGCGCACCCTGAACGAACATCCTGCCGTCCTCGTATACTATATCGGCTTCGGCGGCCTCCAGCAGATGGGCGGCCAACTTCCTGGCCTTGTCTTTGATTTTCTCCACGCTCACGTGAATGGCCGTACCGCCCACGGCCGCGCTCCTGCTGCCGAAGGTCCCGGTACCGAACTGGACCTGGGAAGTATCTCCGTGTACCACCTCCACGTCTTCAATGGGTATGCCCAACTCGGAGGAGACCAACTGGGAGAAGGTTGTCTCGTGGCCCTGGCCGTGAGCGGAGCTACCCGTATACACTGTCACCTTGCCAGTGTGGTGGACCCTGACGAGAGCGCTTTCCCAGAGTCCGGCCTGCGCTCCAAGGGTTGTGGCGATGGCCGAGGGGGCAGCCCCGCAAATCTCCACGTAGGTGGAGACCCCGATGCCCAGGTAGCGACCGTCCTGACGGGCCCGCTCCTGCTCCTGCCGGAAGTCCTGGTAGCCCACCATCTCCAGGGCCCTGTCCAAAGCCGCCTCGTAGTTACCACTGTCATAGCTCACCCCGGTGGCTATGGTGTGACCGTTCTCAAAGGGCGGGATTAGATTCTTGCGGCGCACCTCGGCGGGGTCCATGCCTATCTCCTGGGCGAACATGTCCACCATACGCTCAAGGATGAAGGTGGCCTCCGGGCGGCCAGCACCACGGTAGGCATCCACGGGCGTGGTGGTGGTGAAAGTGCCGTAGACTTTGCATGAGACGTTGGATATATTGTATGTCCCCACCAGCATGAGCCCGAAGAGGTAGGACGGAATCAGAGGGGCGAAGGTGGAGAGATGCGCTCCCATGTTGGCGTACACCGTCGCACTGATGCCGGTGATTGTGCCGTCCCTGTTGCCTAAAATCTCCAGGTCCTGGACGTGGTCCCTGCCGTGGTTGGTAGCCACGTAGTTCTCCTGGCGAGTCTCAATCCACTTGATGGGTCTACCTACCCGTTTAGCCAGGATCATGATGATGATTTCCTCGGCGTAGAGACATATCTTGCTACCGAAGCCGCCACCCACGTCGGGTGCGATGACCCTCAGCTGGTGCTCCGGGTGGCCGGTGACCAGCGCGAGAAGCAGCTTCACGAGATGGGGTATCTGGGTGGAGGTCCAGAGGGTAAGCTGGTTGGTGCCACTATTGTAGTCGGCCACTATCCCACGGCCCTCCATGGCGTTGGGAATCAACCGCTGCTGAATAATCCGTTGGCTGACTCTCACTTCGGCCTGGCTCGCTGCCGCTTCGATGTCGCCGCCACCCACTCCCCACTCCCAAGCTATGTTGTTGGGAGCCTCCTGATGAATCAATGGCGCTCCACTCTGAGTGGCCTCCTCGGGGTTCACCACGGCGGGCAGAGGCTCATAGTCCACTTGCACCATTCCCACGGCGTCTGCTGCAATAGCAGGGTCATCCGCTACCACCGCGGCCACAGCCTCGCCCGCGAACCGCACCGTATCAACAGCCATCGGTAGATGTGGGGGCGTTTTTATATCCGGCAGGAGCCAGCCCACGGGAAGGGAGCCTAGCTGCTCTTGCAACTCCGCCCCGGTAAACACAGCTACAACTCCGGGATGGTTTCTGGCTGGGGACGTGTCTAAGCTCCTAATCCTGGCGTGAGCGTGGGGGCTCCTCACCATCGCGACGTGAAGCATACCAAATAAATTG
>JAGWBG010000211.1 GCA_021296015.1 Dehalococcoidia bacterium
TCGTCGTCCATCCGGGTCAGCATGTAGGGTATCCAGCTTACGCCACATTCGCCCAACACGAACTTGAACCCGGGATACCTTTCCAGTGCACCCGAGAAGATAATCTCGGTGAGGAACTCGGCGCCCACCAACTGAAATAAAGTAATCAGGGATGCCACCCACTGGTCGCGATACTCCCCACGCATCTGCTCGTCGGAAGGCTCTCTAAGTGGAAAGCCCGTGGTGTGGAAGGAGAGGGGCATGTTGCACTCGTCGGCAGCGGCCCACAGAGGGTCCCAATCCCTGTGCCAGATGGGCTTTACCGCGTTGGATACGTCGAAGTCCGCCCCTCTGAGGTCCAGCTTGGCAGCCCGGCGCAACTCAGCTGCGGCAATCTGCGGGTCACTATTGGGAATGCACGCCAGCGGCACTAGTCGGTCCGGGTTGGTCCTCCGGAAATCGGCGGCCCATTCATTGTAAATCCCGTATACGAGGGGGACCAACTCGGGGTCCTCGATGCAACCGCTGATGGTCAGGATGCCATAGATAACTTCAGCGTCAACCCCGTCTATCCCCTGGTCTTTTATACGCAGTTCCGGGGTCGAGGGATGGGGCCCTTCGTCGTAAAAGCCCACCTCCCACAACCGGTCTATATGCTTCGACGTCCCTTGTTGCATGGGCGTCATGTCGCCGAACCCGCCCATGGGACGGGTGAGTATGTCCACTCCCTCGACGTACCACCTCTTGCCGTCCTTTGTGTCCAACACCTGGGGCACCTGGGCCTTCCACTTGGCAGGTGCGTTGGTCACGAAAAGGTCGTGAGGCAGCCACTTCAGGTCAATGTGTCCGTCTCCGGAAATGACTTTGTACTCCATGCTGCTATCCTCCAGAAAATCGGATGAGGTACTCAAATCCGTACTATTTACGCCAAAGGTTCGAGCCTATCCTACTGTAGAGGCGAGTATACCACCGCTCTTCAATAGCGTCAATTCTTCCATGAGCTAACAAAATCGTCTCTCAACAGCCGGAAATCCGCCATGCTGCGGGGGGCAATTGTATTGATGTGTCTGCGTATCGGCTCAACTTGACACCGGCACACGCTGGGAATAGTGTCCGACGAGTGATGCGGATGTTGGAGAGGGGTTTATGGTAGAATATGATGAGCGAAAGAATGAATTCAGGGAATTGGACACGGCAGCTCATCCCGGGAGAGTTTGGACAGCAGGATTTTAGGTGCAACGCGAGGAAAGGGGGGTGTTTTGAAGGGCAATGATGAAGTAATAGGGGCTTTGAACAATGCTTTGGCCCTGGAACTGACCGCAATCAACCAGTATTTCGTACAGGCGAGGATGTGCAGAAAGTGGGGTTTTCACAAGCTGGCGGCCAAACAGCATACTGAGTCCATCGAAGAAATGAGACACGCTGAAAGTCTGATTGACCGTATCTTGTTCCTCGACGGGACGCCAATAGCCCATTATGAGACCATTCATGGTGGCGTAGACGTCAAGGACCAACTGGAGCATGACTTGGAGCTCGAATTAGGCGGGGTAAAGACCTATAACGATGGCATAGAAATCTGCCTTAAAGCGAAGGATGCGGGAAGCAGGGAGGAGTTGGAACATATTCTGATGATGTCCGAGGAACAGGTGGAATGGCTGGAATCCCAACTCAACCTTATCAAGGTTGTGGGACTGGATAACTATCTGGCCGACCAGATTGGGGAAGAGCAGGGTTCATCGGAAGACCAGAATTAGGCATCCCGGCGCCAGCAGTGTCCCTCTGTTAATTGTCTACGAGGAAGTTACATCACAGAGAAGATAACATGGCTGATTTGCAGCGAACATTAAGCAAAACCGAGCGCAACCTCTGGAATGCCATCATCAGCGAGGCGATGGCCCAACTGAAGTACAACGCCTACGCACATAGGGCCCTCCAGGAGGGATACCCGGAGGTTGCCCAGATATTCCAGGAAGTATCGGGGGCCGAAAACATCCACGGTATGAACCACCTCCGGGTATCCGGGGAAATCAAGGCCAGTATCGAGAACCTGAGGAATGTTATCTCAGGAGAATCCAAAGAAATCCTCACCATGTACCCGCGTTATGTGAAGGACGCCCTGGAGGAAGGTCGCACCGACGCCGCCGAAACTTTTATGATGGCTATGGACCGGGAAAAGCATCACCTGGAGGTCTTTACCACTGCGCTAGAGGAACTGGAGGCAAAGCTAGGCCAGAGTAGTGAAATTGCGGATGACGCGGCAACCACTTTAACCAATGAAAACGCCCCCCAAAACAGGCATGTAGTTACTGAGCACGAGTTGTCCCCCACCTACGCCGCCGCCCGAAAAGAGGTCGAGGGTGAACGCTGGCGTGTGGCATCTTTGGGCCGTGTCAGGGAAGTGGTATTCGGCGGTCAGGACGGCCTCCTGAGTACCATGCTCCTCGTCACCGCGGTGGCTGCATCGGGCGTCGGCAACACGACCGTGCTCATTTCAGGACTCGCCGGCGCATTGGCCGGAATGATCTCCATGGCTACCGGAGCGTTTCTGGGGTCCAGAGCGGAACAGGACATACAGATGGCCGAGATAGCCAATGAAGCCCGAGAGTTGGAGGAGCATCCTGGCGAGGAGTTGGCCGAGTTGGTCGTACTATACCAACGGGAGGGCCTGAGCTTCAGTGAGGCCCAGGGGGTAGCCGAGCATATCGCCGCCGATAAGGACCTGTGGCTCCGCACCCTCGTAGAAAAGGAGTTGGGACTCAGCCCAGAAATAACCTCAAACCCCATCAAGGATGCCATTACGATGGGTGCCGCGTTCATCGTGGGTGCGCTGATTCCCATACTGCCCTATTTCTTCATACAAGGTAACATAGGCATTGCCGCATCCGTATCGGCGACTCTGGCGGGGCTATTTGTTCTGGGCATGGGCAAGGGACGTATGGTGCAGAAGTCGCCGCTCCTGCAGGGATTGGAAATTCTGCTCATAGGAGCCGCCGCCGCAGGGGTAGGGTTCGGCTTGGGTGAGGGCATTCCACGCCTAATCTAACAACGTTATGACCCGTGAGATACCGGACCTCAGCAATGAGCCAATGAGCTTCGTCGGATAATACAATGACTACTGCAGATTTACCCACATCTCCCAACAAGGCCGGCAGACGCGCCCTGGATACCAGTTGGCTTGCCTTTCTACACCAATATGGACTCTCCAAGTATCTGAAGGTAATACCCACACCTCCGGCTGGTCTGGAACTCGCCATAGAGGAGTTTAACCAGCGCGATTACTGGCAATGCCATGAGACCCTGGAGGGACTCTGGTTACCGGAACGATACCCGGTACGTCTTTTCTACCATGCGCTGATTAAGGCCTCAGTGGGACTGCTGCACCTGAGGAGACATAACAAGCGTGGTGCAACGGTCAAGATGCAGGACGCCAAATATGGACTGGTCCCCTTCCTGCCAGGGTTTATGGGTGTGAACACCGACCGTCTGCACAGTGATGTCTTGGAAAGGCTGGCGTATCTCCATACC
>JAGWBG010000212.1 GCA_021296015.1 Dehalococcoidia bacterium
CGTGCCATGCCTTCCCGGTTCGGCCCAGCCCCCAGAGCAATACCTATCATCCCGACAGACATGGAGAGCGCCACCTGCCCGTACAGGACTATCACGGCTGCAAACACTCCCGAACGCTCTCCGGTTTCCAGCAAGGCAAGCAGTCCGCCCACTGCCAACGCCGCTAGCCAGAGGCCGAATCCGGGACGGGACATCACTCCCAAAGCCACAGCCATTCCCACCGCGTTTGCCATAACAACCCAGAGAAAGACCAGGGGTTGGTCCCAGTTGATGAGGGCTGTCTGCTGGGCAATGTTCTGGACCAAGAGCAATTCCAGAAATAGGATGGGACGTACCGCCATCAAGGGCACCACAGTTGAAAACTCGAGGTAGCCTCGAAGGACTCTTTCCTGGTCACCCTCCCCAAGAGGAGCAAGTGACATCCAACCAGAAATATGACGATCACGTGCGTCAATACCCCGGGCTGCCACGAGAGGTCCAGGGTAGCAAATACCCCCTTGATGGCCGTATCTGCTCCTATGCCCAGCAGGAGTCCGGTGGCGAAGGTATGGCCGCCTCCCAACCTATTATCCCGTAAGTGACCTATATATGTCGGTATGAACAGCAGGAAAAAGGCGGTGCCCAAGGTTGTGAGTCCCAGGTCCACCACAGGCCAGGGTACTAACTGCTCGACCAGCCTCACCAGGGCAAGCCCGCCCGCCGTGAGCACAAGGGCACGCCTACGGCCGAGAGCTCGGAACATGCGAGCAGCCAGGAAAGCCAGCAGAAACAGGAGGAGGACATAAGCTCCGGGCACGAAAGACCCGGCGTCAAGGGATTCGCGGATGTAGAACACAAGTCCGGTGAGCAGCACACGCAGGACTTGCAGCCCGAGTACGACAGTTAGCGCAAGGAAAACGGCTTCATACAGACTATTCCGGTACAGCCATCTGAAGGCTACCGAGTACATGCGCTACTCAATATATCCTTACGGAGGACTCCCTCCGCCCCTACCCGCACTTATTCCAGCCGCAGGAGGTGCAGAGCAGGCATCCCTCTTGGAATGCCACCGGCGCATTACAGTCCGGGCATCGTGTGCGGGGCTGATGCCCGTTGCTGCCCGCGTGCGAACTGGACCCTACGGAAGTGGGCTTCTTGTCCGAAGAGAGCTTGAGCTGTACCCCGGCGACGTCAGGGGCCCCGATTTCTGAGTCCTGTCCGACTTCTGCGGCGGCGTGTCTCTCCAGGGCCAAGGCTACGGCATCGGGGGCGGAGCGCACCAGGACACCATTATCCCATGCCGGGCAGCAAGTAATACCCCGAAGCTGTCCTATCACCTCGGTGATGCTTATCCCTGACCTGAGGGCCAGCGACACCAGCCGTGATATGGCTTCTAGTTGGGCAGAGTCGCACCCTCCGGCCTTGCCCAGGGTGCTGAATACCTCGAAAGGCTTTTTCTCCTCATCGAAGTTAATCGTGATGTACATGTTCCCGTGACCTGTCCTGATTCTCTCGGTAACGCCCATCATCTCCTGAGGTCTGCCTCTGGGGGTCAGTGCCTGCCCTTGAGGATAAAAGACGGGTAGAGCATCGGCTTCGGTCTGCCCGTTGCTCCCGGTGGAGTGTTTGCCGGTCTCGCCTGTGCTGAGCACCTGGTTCTCTTTGCTGCCGTCCCGGTAGATGGTGATGCCCTTGCAGCCTAGTTCGTACGCCAGCATGTAGGCATCGGCTATATCCTGGACAGTGGCATTGGCGGGGAAGTTAATCGTCTTGGACACGGCATTGTCCGTATATTTCTGGAAGGCCGCCTGCATCCGCACGTGCCACTCGGGGATTATGTCGTGGGAGGTGACAAAGAGTTGCCTAACCCATTGGGGAATATCGCCGTCAATGTCGTGAAGGCTTCCTTTCTCTGCCAGATTCTCCATGAGTTCACGGGAGTAAAAACCTTCCTTTCGGGCCACGGCTTCAAAGAAGGGATTCCCTTCCACCAGACGGGTGTTGTCCATCACATTGCGGACAAAAGGGGTTCGACGCCGCTTGAGCACCCGGCGATGATGCTTATAGTGCCGGTGGGAGCGATAGTGGTGGGAGCGGAATTACGCAAGCGAGGCCCGCCGGGGTAGTCATAGATGCTGCCTTCCCAGGCCGGGAATACTCCCCTGACCTCTGCCAGGCCGACGGACGCCTCGTCGGTCTTCTCCTTGATGAAGGCCATCACCTCTTCACCAACCTCCAACGCATCCTCGGAGTCATAGGGGATTCCAAGCTGCATCAGCAGGTCGGCGAACCCCATCACTCCCAGTCCAATCCTGCGAGTCTTCTTGCTCATCTCATCTATCTGTGGGATGGGATAGTCGTTCATGTCAATGACGTTGTCAAGCATGTGGACGGAGGTCTTGATGACCCGTTCCAGCCTGTCCCAGTCTATCTCGGCACCGTCATCGGTGTAGCGCACCATTCGAGTCAGGTTAACTGAGCCAAGGTTGCAGGACTCGTAGGGCAGGAGGGGCTGTTCACCGCAAGGATTTGTGCTCTGTATCTTGCCCAACTGGGGGTTCGGGTTATCTTGGTTGATGCGGTCAAGGAATACTATGCCCGGGTCTCCCGTCCTCCAGGCCATTTCCGCCAGTTGGTCGAAGACATCCCGGGCGTTGAGCCGCCCAGTGGCTTTGCCGGTACGAGGATTTACAAGGTCATACTCCTCGTTACTCCTGACCCTTTCCATCCACTCCTCGGTCACCGCCACACTTATATTGAAGTTGGATATGCTTTTGCCATCCTCCTTGGAGCTAATGAATTTGAGGATGTCGGGGTGGGTTACGTGGAGGATACCCATGTTTGCGCCCCTTCTCGTGGAGCCCTGCTTGACGGCCTCCGTAGCGCCGTCGAAGGCGCGCATGAAGCTGACCGGGCCGCTGGCGACCCCGCCTGTAGAGCCCACTATGTCGCCCTCGGGGCGTAGCTGACTGAAGGCGAAGCCGGTGCCTCCCCCGCTTTTCTGGACGAGGGTAGCCTGCTTCACCGTCTCGAAGATGGCCTCCATGGAGTCCTGAACGGGCAACACGAAACAGGCGGAAAGCATCTGTAGCTCCCTGCCGGCGTTCATCAGCGTGGGCGAGTTGGGCAGGTACTCCAGGCGGCGCATCACCTGGTAGAACTCCTCTTCGGTGGCTGCTATCTGCTTCTTGGTAGCGCCGTAGTTCTTGTCGGCCTGGGCCAGGTTCTGGGCGACTCGGCGGAACATCTGGTCCGCCTCCTCGACGACGTTGCCCTCCCTGTCCTTGGCCTGATAGCGGCGCTGGAGCACCTTGCGAGAGTTCTCCGTAAGCTCAGGCATGGGGTTGTCCAGATAGTCCTTGAGGCCGGCCTCCTCCAGGGCATGGACAACCCTGCGCTTGATTTCTCTGGTGTTTAGATTTGACCTCTGATAAATGCCGGTCATAGTGCTATCCTCCGTGAGGTTATTGCATTGACCTGTTTCCTACGAGTCTGAGGGTCAGCCTAACCGAGGGTTCTCCGACGCCACTTCGAATGCCTTGCGACCAATATTCAAGTCCCACAAGACATCAGGTATCTCAGTGCTCATAATCTCTTTTTTGGGGTCAAGACCAGTGCCACGTCGTCGTGTGAAACCCACCGGAGCCGCCCCGATTGGGCCTTTGTTGAGAGGAGATGTGCGGGGCATCCACTTCAGGACCAGTGGGTTATCATCATCTCCCACTTCCCGCACCTTACTATAGTGATAACTATAGTGATACGGCGTATGTTATCTCAAGCAATACCCTGGGGGAGTTCACCGTGTTTCTTGCTTAGCCAGTGGGCTACCAGGGCCTCCCTGGTCTTTCGGTCTACTTCCTCCTGGAGGTCCGCTATGTGGTTGGTGTCCCGGTCCATGACCCCAACCAGGATCAATCCATTGAGGACTGCTTCCAGGGACCGTATCTCCCCGGTCAACATGTTCCAACGGGTGCATAAGGCATCTTCGGGCGAGCTATTCATACTGGCTTCCTCCTGTATTGCCGTCTTTGCCCAGGTTCTGCGATATACTGGGTGCCCTTCCCCGCCTCCTCACTCTCCGTCCCCGGTTTTGGGTTGACGGAGGTACGCCTTCCATAAGTGAAAGTTGCTCGGTGTCCTCTCGCAGGTCCTTCACCACCTGCTCGAAGCTCTCGATGTCCTGAAAGTCCCGGTAGACACTGGCGAAGCGTACATAGGCCACTCGGTCAAGACGCCTCAGACGTTCCATCACCATCTCGCCAAGGCTGGTGGCCGGTATCTCAGCATGACCAAGCTGTTGCAACTCGGACTCTATATCCTCTACCACCTTCTCAATCTCCCTCAAGGGTACTGGACGCTTGGCGCAGGCTTTCACGATGCCCGTAGTGAGCTTCTCCCGGTAGAACTCTTCCCGACGACCGTCCTGCTTGGCCACCAATAGGGCCGTGCTCTGCACCCGCTCGTAGGTGGTGAACCGCAGGCCGCACTGGCCGCACTCCCGTCGGCGGCGGATGCCGTACTCCACGGTACGGGAGTCCGTCACCCTCGATTCGGGATGGCTACAGTAGGGGCAGTGCATGATGGTTGCTCAGTTTCTTAAACTATTCTCAAAAAATTCTTAGAAATACTATATTTTGTGTTTTTGCTACAATGTACTACAATCTGTTGTAGTTAAGAGTTATGATTCTAACCAAGGGAGCCATGCTTGTCAAGTCCCTTTGTGCCATCTGAAAACGGGCCTTCCAATGGGAATTGCTATCGAATATAATTCCTCCTAAAGAACGACAAGGAGAGGAGGTGTGTCTTGGCTGAAAGAGGGCGAGTAGTGGTTGCCGTAGAGCACGGGAAGCCTTTCGAGATTCAGGAGTACGAGCTCCCCGATCCTGAGCGGGGGGCGGTCATACTGAAAATGACCCAGGCGGGTATCTGCGGGTCGGACCTCCATATCTGGCGGGGCGACCAGGTCAACCAGCCCTTACCTCCCACCGGGCGGGTTATGGGCCACGAGGGTACGGGGGTGGTGTACAGGATGGGAGAAGGCGTGAGCACCGACACTCTGGGCGTGCCCATAAAAGAGGGCGACCGCCTGATGCACGTGGCCGTATGGCCTTGCTACCATTGCCACATGTGCCTGCGGGGCGACACCAACTGGTGTGTGAACAGGGCGTACCCCTCCGCCGGCGTGTACCCCTACTTCACCGGCACCTATGCCGATTTCCTGTACCTGCCTCCCCGCCATCCCGCTTTCCGCGTGCCCGACGAGCTTCCCGACGACATCCTTGGCTACGTCAACTGCGCGATAGGCACTGTGACCCAGGGCCTGATGAACGCGGGCGCCCGCGAGGGCCAGTACGTGGTCATTCAGGGTGCCGGTGGCCTGGGACTGAACGCCACTGCCAGGGCCAAGGACATGGGGGCAGACCGGGTGATTGTCCTGGACCGGCGGGAGAACCGCCTGCGTCTCGCCGAGGAGTTTGGCGCAGACCATACCATTAACATAGAGGAA
>JAGWBG010000213.1 GCA_021296015.1 Dehalococcoidia bacterium
ACCAAATCAGGCCAACGCCGGCGACGTCAAGAACGTGGCCGATGGCTATGCGCGCAACTATCTCATTCCAAAGAAGTTGGCTTCCATAGCCACCGGCGAGGACATGAAACGCATAGAGCGCATCAAGAAGGCCGGTGATGAACGACGAATCAGAGAGACCCAGCAGTGGGAAGAACTAGCCAACCTTCTGGAGGGCACCAGCATTTCAGTGAAAGCCCGAGTCACCCCGTCAGGCCAGTTTTATGGGGCCATTAACCCTACTCAGATAGCCCAGGAGTTGTCTCACACCCTGGGGAGAGAGATAGATCGGAGGTTGGTTGAGACGGTGGAACCCATCCGGGAGCCTGGAGAATTCGAGGTGGCCCTACACCTGGCTCAGGGCATACAAGCCACTATCATCGTTACCGCCGAGGCACAGGAATAGGACCAGTATCCAACCTGCCTGCTGTCTACCTGCTGCAGGCGGGCAGGGAAGGCCGGCATTATGTACGCTGAAAGGTTACTGCCCCACGACATTGAGGCCGAGGAGGCTGTCATAGGTTCCCTCTTGATAGATGGAGATTCTATCATGAGGGTAACCTCCTTCTTGAAGCCGACGGACTTCTACCGCGAAAAAAACCGTCTCTGCTACGAGGCGTGTCTCGACCTATTCCGGCGAGGCGAGGCTATAAACCAGGTGACCGTAGCCCATCAACTCGCCATCCAAGAGCATCTGGAGCCTTTGGGGGGCGCCGCCTACCTCAGCCACCTCATATCCACGGTGCCAACCTCTGTGCACATAGAGCACTACGGTCACATAGTCAACCGCACAGCCACCATGCGCAACCTCATAGATGCTGCGGCTAACATATCGGCCCTTGGCTACGATGACACCGAGGACGTGGACGCCACCCTCAGCCAGGCCGAGGGGATTCTATTCCGGGTGCGCTCCGGTCAGCCGGCGCGGGACTTCATGCCCCTCCGTGAGATACTAGACCAGTACCTAGAGGAGCGGGCCGCCGTCTCCGAACCCCTGGGCCTCACCGGTGCGCCCGTGTTAACAGGTTTCGACTCATTGGACCAATTGTTGGGAGGTCTGCATCGCTCCGACATGGTGGTGCTGGCCGCCCGCCCCAGCCTGGGAAAGAGCACGCTCGCCATAAATATATCCCTCAATGCTGCCAAGAGCGGAGCCAGAGTGGCCGTGTTCAGCTTGGAGATGAGCCGTGAGCAGATTGCCATGCGAATGATTGCAGGAGAGGCAGGGGTGGATGCTCAAAGGCTGCGCATGGACCGCTATGCTGGCCTCTCCACTGAAGCGCAGGAGCGACAGATTATAGACTCCATCGGTGCCCTCTCCGAGTTGCCCATATACATAGACGACACTCCCCTCCAGGGCATCATGGAAATGCGGAGCAAGGCACGCCGTCTGCACGTGGAGTTGGGGCTGGACATGCTCGTGGTGGACTACATGCAGCTTATCGAGGGCGGCAGGAGGGACAGCAACCGGGTACAGGAAATCAGCGAGATTACCCGCTCCATCAAGGGCATGGCCAGAGACCTGAACATACCCATCCTGGCAGTCTCCCAACTGAGTCGCGCCGTGGAGATGCGGACCTCCCACCGCCCACAGCTTTCCGACCTGAGAGAATCGGGCAGCATAGAGCAGGACGCCGACGTGGTGATGTTCATCTATCGTGACGACGTCTACAACACCGAGGATGAGTGGACCAACCGTTTCCCAGATCGGCCCTATCCGAAGAACATCGCCGAGATAATCGTCGCCAAGCATCGTCATGGCCCAGTGGGCAACCTGGAACTGTTCTTCAGAGATAATCTGGTGCGTTTTGAGTCTCTCCCAGTGGAGCAGGGAGCCTTTTAGCCATGAAGCCCTTCTACCCGGCGGGCAGACAGACGGGCTTCCCCAGGGGCACCCAGTACACGCCCGTGCCCAACCCCGTCTTTGGCCCCCTCCTTGAGGACATCGAGGACACTGCCGAGCTTAAATGCACCCTGAGAGCCTTGTGGCTCCTCCACCAGAAAAAAGGATACCCCCGCTACTTGATCGAGGGCGAGTTGGTCGCCGATAAGGTGCTTCTCGTCGGTTTGAAGCACCTTGACGCACCGCCGGCGGATGCTATCCGCAGAGGAATGAAAAAGGGCGTGGAAAGAGGGACCTTCCTTTCCCTCTCTGTTCCACGCCCACCCGATGGGCCTGTCCCACAGCTTAACAGACAGACAGGCCGGCGTGGGAATGGGTCCGAAGGGCGAGAAGAGCTTTACTTCCTGAACGACGAGGGAGGACGGAAGGCCCTGAAGATGGTGGAGCGGGGCGAGGGCAATGCAATGCCAGGCGTCCCCTCTCAGATGCACCGTGGCGTGAGTGAAGGCGAGACAGATGAACCGCCGGAGCCAAAAGCCAACATTTTCACCCTCTACGAGGAGAATATAGGGCTGTTGACTCCACTCCTGGCCGAGGAGATGAAAGAGGCGGAAGCCAGCTACCCCTGGCCCTGGATTGAGGCGGCTTTCAAGATAGCCCTCAGCCGCAACAAACGTAGCTGGCACTACATTGAGACGATTCTAAGGCGATGGGCCACGGAAGGAAAGGACGATGGAGAGTCTGGGAGACATTCTCGGGAGGTTCCCAGTGAGGAGGGTCTCATGGAATACCTCCGGAAACGGGGCAAGCTACCCGGCAACTAATACTGATGACGAAGAGGGATGCCCCATATGCAGAGGAAGGGGCTGGGTAAGCCATCAGGTCCCCGTAGGCCACCCTGACTTCGGCAAGGCGCTTCCCTGCCGATGCCAGGAAAACGAGTCCCAGGATAAACGCACGTTGGTCCTTCTGCGCTACAGCAACCTCGGCCCTCTGAGCAGGGTCAGCTTTGATAGCACAGCCCCCACTGGACGGCTCCCCGACCCTGATAGCCGCGAGCTTTTCAGGGCGGCCCTTGAGTCTGCAAGAAAATTTGCCGAAGACCCCCAAGGCTGGCTGGTGTTTACCGGTCCCGGCGGCGCAGGGAAAACTCACTTGGCGGCGGCCATCGCCAACCGGTGCATCGAAAATGGTCAGACCGTATTCTTCATGTTCGTGCCCGACTTCCTGGACCACCTTCGGGGCGCTTACTCGCCGGAGAGCACGGTGTCCTATGACGACCTCTTTCAGCAGGTACGCAACGCCCCGGTCCTGGTGCTGGACGACCTGGGGTCGCACAGCAGCACCCCCTGGGCCCAGGAAAAGCTGTTCCAGGTGTTCAACCACCGCTTTAACGCCCTGCTGCCAACGGTGATAACCGTCAGGGGGCCATTACAACTCTTGGACGAGGGCATCAGAACCCGCATTGAGGCCGAGGGCACCTCCATAGTCCGTTCCCTGGGCCGCCGTAGACCGGAGCCGCTTCAAGAGGTGGGCGGCCTCCAGGAGGACATGCTCAAGGAGATGACATTCGAGAAGTTCAAGGTCGGCCAGGATGTCAGGGCTACGGAGCACCAGCGAGATACTCTGAAA
>JAGWBG010000214.1 GCA_021296015.1 Dehalococcoidia bacterium
CCCCGCCAACCGGAGTCCGCTGGAATACTCAATGCGGCTGAGAAAGACCAGCCGGGTGCGGGCCGTGACGGCTGCTTCTATCTTGTCCAGGTAAGCCCCCGGTTGCTCATCGGGAGCCATGTCGAGCACCTTGACCACCGCGCCATGGTGCCGCTGCTGGTAGTAGGCGGGCACGAGGACGGAGCTATGCTCCAGGTTGCAGGTGATGATTTCGTCACCCTCGCGCCACGGGAGGCCGTTCAGGACGATGTTTAGTCCCTCGGTGGTGTTCTCCGTGAGACATATCTCCCCGGTCGAGGCGTTGAGAAGCTGCCCCACCGCCTCCAATAGCCTCGCCTGAATCTCCCGGCCGCTCTCCAGGACATCCTCAGTCGTGGGGCCCCGCTCCATCTCGTAGTCCAGACGCTCTTTGATGGCCTCCGTCACCGAGACTGGGGAAGGCCCGGACCAGCCCGTGTTCACGTAGACCATTCTCTGGCAGGCGGGAATTTGCTCTCTCAAACGGGCAACGTCCATGATGTGTCACTTCTCCTTGTCGTCAAGTAGTCATGGCGAAGGGCGTACCGGAGTCCCTCGCCCGGCTGGCTCGCCCTTCAGCCCTTCCGAGTGAACTTCACCACTCGACGAGACCTACCCCACTCTCCAGGTTGTGCCACGTATATGTCCCCTTGGGAGTCCAGGCATATCCCGTGACAGGAGCGATGAATTTCCGAGCCCCATTGGGCCAGGCGCTCGCCCTCAAGGGTCAGGATGCTGACAAAGCCGCCGTTGTGCTCAGGGATATATACGGTGTCCTCGTCGTCCACGTAAAACAGGGCGGGACCTATCAGGCGGGTCGGCCAGGTGGTGATGTACTCACCCTCCTGAGTGAACACCTGTACACGGTCGTTCTCCCTGTCGGCTATCAGCACACGGCCATGCCTGTCAATCCAGACTCCATGAGGCAGGTTGAACTGGCCCGGTCCGTCGCCCGGCTCACCCCAAGAGAGGAGAAGCTTGCCATCCGGTGTGAACCTGTGGACCCGGGCGTTGCCATATCCATCGGCAATGAATATGTCCCCGGAGGGCGACAGGGCTATACCGGCGGGTAGATTGAAAGGCTCGGCACCACGTTTCAAGGTCTTATACGCACTCGAAGGGGCTGCCTCCGGGTTGTATCCGGTGTCCGAGCGGTAGCCTTTGGTGCCTATGGTCATAAGGTGCTCTCCCTGGGAAGTGTACTTCATAACCTGACCAAGGTCCCTGTCCACCAGCCAGACATGGTCATCCGTATCTATCAGAATGGAGTGGGGAAAGGCAAAGAGACCCTCACCCCAGGATGACAGGCAGTTGCCATCGCTATCAAATATGGCGATAGGATGTTCGGGCGACCTGTTGAACACGAAGACCCTGTCCTGAGAGTCCACCGCCACCGCCGCCGCGGGCATCTCCCAGCCCTCCGGGAGGCGTGCCCACTCCTCGTTCATCTCATAAGTGTACTTACCGCTGCCTACCATGTTTCACCCATCCTTCCGGCCTGTTTGCCAGGCGGATCGTGTGGTCTCTCCGGTCTCATGCTCCTGCCAGTCGGCAGACAGGTGGCGTTAGCCCGGCCGGAGTTTCTTTCAACCTTTGAGTAGTCCGTAGAGGAGGCCAAACTGACGGAGCTAGGATAGCACCTTCTGAGCAATCTGCTCAAGCTCTGCCAACGCATGGTCTTCGGGCGTGGCGGCCACTGCAACCACCGCCTCGTCCGCCCCGGCCTCTTCGATGGCCCTCAGCAACTCCCTGTCGGCAGGCATACCGTATGCCAGAACCTGAATCGAGCCGGGGTCACGGCCTGCCTGGGCGGCTAACTCGTTGAGGGTATCTCGGCCATGCCTTATTTCTTCGGGGGTGGCCCGGGTTGGCATCCAGCCGTCCCCGTATGCCACCGTCCGGTTGAAAACATTTCTAGCGTTGCCTCCCAGGTAGATGGGCGGGCCGGGCCTCTGGACCGGCCTTGGGAATGACCTCACCGGGGGAAAGTCATAATACTCTCCGTGATATTCGGCCTCATCCTTGGTCCAAAGCTCCTTCATGGCTTCGATGGCCTCACGGGTCTGAGTCCAGCGATGGGGGAAGTTACCCCCCATAATCTCCGTCTCCTCCCGATTCCAGCCCGCGCCGATGCCGAAGATGAACCGGCCGCCGGAGTAGTAGTCCAGGGTAGCAGTCTCCTTGGCAAGGATGAGGGGGTTACGCTCTGGGACCAGGCAAATCCCGATTCCCAGCTTCATCCTGCTCGTCACCCCGGACGCCCGCGCAAGGGCAACGAAGGGGTCTACGAACCAGCTATAAGAATCTGGGATTGCACCATCGGGCGAGCCGGGAAAGGGAGAGACGGAATTTACAGGCATGACAGGGTGTTCCCCGACCCATAAGGAGTTATATCCCAGTTCCTCAGCCCGCCTGGCCAATACGGCCACGTCTACAGGCGGGTTTGTGGGGAATGTCAGAACTCCGACTTTCATGGTTGCCTCCTTGCAATCTTGGCAATCCTGGAACGATGTGACCAATCGCCTCGCGTCCAGGGGAATCGTTCAGGGCCAGGCGCTATCAAGATATGGGAACTATAGGGTTGTGTACCAAAACTAGGCCAATACTAGGATTGAGTATCTATGCTACCACAATGATAGAGCCTAGCACATCTTGGGGCAAGCGAAGGGCAACGGATGGCAAAGATAGAGGTAGCAGAATACCGTAACCAGGCCTGGGATTTCTTGGCGAAGGGTAGACAGTATTTGGCCGATGGTGACTTACGCCAAGCGTCAGAGAAGGGCTGGGGAGCAGCCTCACACATGGCGAAAGCCGTTGCAGAAAACCAAGGCTGGGAATATGATTCCCATGCGGGCTTCAGTCCAGTGATAAATCAGGTTAGTCAATTGACTGGCAATGACGCACTACGGAGCTTGCGCAGTATCGCCAATGAGCTGCATGGTAACTGTTACAAACGCAAGAAATCTTGGATGCAGAGGTAATCGGGCAGGACATTGAGAGTGTCGCGGAGTTGCTGGAAATCTTGACCCCGTTGACTGAGCAGCAACTAGGACGTTAAGCGAGCACCTTCCGGGCGACCTGCTCCAACTCGGCCAGGGACTCCTTCTCCGGCAGTGTAGTCAACCTGACCACCGCAGCGTCCGCGCCCGCCTCCTCCAGGGCCTCTAGCTCCTCGCGGTCGGCGGAAACGCCGAGAGCCACGATCTGAATAGAAGCGGGGTCCCGACCCTCCTGCACGGCAAGCTCGGTGAGTCTCTGGCGGCCCTCCCTTACCAGTTCCGGGGTTGCCCTCGTCGGAATCCAACCATCGCACCATTCCACGGCCCGCTTGAAAGCATTCCCGACGTTGCCTCCTGTGAGGACGGGAGGGTGGGGTTTCTGGACCGGCTTGGGAAAGGAACGGACCGGCGGGAAGTCGAAGTACCGCCCGTGGTACTCGGCCTCATCCTTGGTCCAGAGTTGTCTCATAGCC
>JAGWBG010000215.1:0-3485 GCA_021296015.1 Dehalococcoidia bacterium
CACAAGTCCGGCTACTGCTACAGCAATACCAGCCGCCCTTCCGTACATAATTGCCTTATCGGATAGCTTGGCCGAACGCATTCCCTCTGCTTTGACGAGCAATAGCGCTCCAAGACCCGTAGGCAATATACTTCCTGACAAGAAACCCCAGAATCCATCTGGGATGAGGAAAGTCTGAGCACGTGAAATTGACAGCAGGGCAAAATCCAAAGGTAGAAATGCATCAAAAACTGCGGTATCAATGCCAATCACGAGACCGGCGATGACCAACAGGGCTCCTGCCAGCCTTGGGAGAAAAAGGGGGTCTCCCGTCGCATCATGTAGCCTAGGTCTCGGAGAAATATCCCTTGAGATGTTTATCTCTTCCGCCAACAACTTAACCTTTATCGGAATAGGGTTGAGGAAACCTGCTATTCCTGTTAGCGCCGTTCGGGAGAGTTGGGATTAGTACCGCTCCAGAATCTCGTAGAGGGTGCTGCGTTGGGCCGGAGTGAAGCCCGCGTCGCGGATGATGTTGGTCACCTCTTCGACGGTGGTGCGGTTGTAGAACCCGGCTTCCTGCATCACGTTCTCATCGAAAAGGGTCCCTCCGAAGTCGTCGCCCCCGAAGTGGAGGGCAACCTGGCCCGTCTTCTTCCCCTCGGAGAACCAGGAGGCCTGGACGTGCAGGAAATTGTCCAGGTAGAGACGGGAGACCGCCATCATCCGCAGGTAGCGATTAGGCCCCGCAAGCTTCTGCACTCTGCGGCCCAGGGCCGTGTTGTCCGCCTTGTAGCTCCAGGGGATAAAGGCGATGAACCCGCCCGTCTCGTCCTGTAGGGCCCTCAAGTGCTCCAAGTGCTCTATGACGTCCTCATCTTCTTCAAGATGGCCGTACATCATGGTGGCGGTGGTGCGATAGCCCAGCAGGTGCGCCTCTCTATGTACCGTTGTCCAATCGTCCACCTTCCCCTTGGGGAAGAGACGGCTTATCTTGTGCTTTACCCGGTTGGAGAGGACTTCAGAGCCGCCGCCGGGGATGGTCTCAAGCCCTGCCTTCTGAAGCTCCGCCAGGACCTCTCGCACCTGGAGGCCGGAGACTTGGGAGATCTTCATGATTTCCGGGGCAGAGAAGAAGTGGGGGTCAATTTCTGGGTACTGGCGACGGGTCTCCCTGACCAGGTCCACATAGTATTCCAGGGGTAGGTTGGGGGTCAGACCGCCCTGGAGCAGCACCCTGGTCACACCCTTGGACACTGCCTCCCCGAACATTTCCATCATCGTGTCAATGGAGTGGGTATAGGCGTCGGGGGCTTTCTCGGTCCGGTAAAAGGCGCAGAAAGTGCAGTAAGCGTCGCAGACGTTGGTGTAATTGAGGTTGGTGTCCACGACGAAGGTGACCACTGGATCGGGATTGTGCCGGTAGCGCACCTGTTGTGCCAGAGGAGCCAAGTCAAGGACGCTTGCGTCGCGGAGTAGGAAGAGGCCCTCTTCGCCGGTGATACGCTCTCCCGCCTCCGTTTTCCGACGTATCGTATCCAGCATCAGCCCGCTCCGGATCCCGTAGAATCCAAGGAGCCAAGATACCCTTTGAATAGCTCTATGGCTTTGTGTTCCCCCACACCTGCCCAGTAGCGGAACCCCTGGTAATACTCCACTATCTCCCTGGAACTCATTCTCACGTCCTCCCGGTTCTGGCCGATGACGTACATGTGCTCCAATCCCTCATCTATGCAGGAGTAAAGGACGTTCTCCAGATAAGCCGCCTGCTTCTCGCTCATATCCCGACGGACCGCCCACAGGGCGAATACGAAGGGCATCCTGTGCCAGCGATACCATTCCTCTCCCAGATCGTACCTGTAGGGGTATGAGGGAACGCCGTAGCGTCGCCTCAACGCCTCATCGCCTATTATGAGGAAGGCGTCGTTGGGCTGGTCCAGGGGCAAGTAGCTGGCCGGCTTGACCTGGTATCTGTGTGTAAGGAGGACCTCCAGGAGGCGCACCGACGTGGACGTATCGCCGATCACTCCAATGTTGGCGCCATCAAGCTCATGAATGGGGAGCTTGGAGTAGAGAAGCACGCTTCGAGCCTTTTCCAGCGTGGCTATGCAGAACTGGCCTAGCCTTGTAAAGCGGTCTTCCAGGCGCAGATAGTCCACCAGCGAGAGGGGTCCGGCATCTACCTCCCCACCCTCTGCCGCACGAGCTAAAGCGCTGGGGACCAGGGGAAGAAGTTCTATATCGTCACGCACCAACTCGTAGTAGAAAGGCTCCGAGTTGAGATATGGTATGCGTCCAACTCTAATTTTCATACACGTGTACCACGTTGTAGAGTGCGTCCCGCTCCACGGGAATCTTCTGAGCTTCTCTGATTAGCTGGACTACTCGGTTCCTGGCCAGACCCGCCGGGCTGGCAGCCTTGGCGGCGTGGGCTATGCGCTCCTTCCCTATAGTGCCGTCCATATCGCTGGCCCCAAAGTGGAGGGACACGGAGGCCGTCTCCTCGCCAATCATTACCCAGTAGGACTTGATGTGGGGAAAGTTGTCCAGAACCAGCCTGGCTGCGGCGATGGTCTTGAGGTCTTCTATGGCCGATGCTTGCCTGGGGACCAGATGAGTATCGCCCACCTGGTACTCCAGGGGAATGAAGGCCAGGAACCCCCCCGTTTCGTCCTGGAGTTCTCTGAGACGTATCATGTGCTCCACCCGCTCCTCGTAGGTCTCGACGTGGCCGTATAGGAGGGTAGCGTTGGAGCGTATGCCCATGTTATGGGCTATGTGATGTATATCCGACCATCTGTTGGCGTCGCTTTTGCCAGGCAGGAGGAGCTTGTGTACCCGGCTGGAGAAGACCTCGGCCCCGCCTCCGGGCATAGAGCGGAGTCCCGCCTCTTTCAGGCGTGCCAGGGACTCCTCGGGCGTGACCTTCCACCGGCGGTGGAAGTAGTCTATCTCGGCGGCGGTGAAGGCCTTGATTTGAACGTCGGGATAGTGGTGGTGAATGGTCCGCACTATCTCCTCATACTTCTCAAAGGGCCAATCGGGGTGATGCCCCCCTACTATGTGTACCTCCCGGGTCTCCGGGTCCACGTGCCCCAGAATCTCCTCCATGCTCATCTCGTAGGCGTCGGGGTCTCCCTTCTTCATGGCAAAATCGCAAAAGGTGCAGGAGAGGACGCAGATGTTGGTGGGGTTGAGGTGACGGTTCAGGACGAAGAACACCCTGTCGCCATCGCGCCGGCTCTTCACGTGGTCGGCCATGCGGCCCACGGCGGGGAAGTCCCTGGTCTCAAAGAGGCGTATCCCATCCTCAAGGGAGAGGCGTTCCTCGGCCAGCACCTTCTCCCATATAGGGATGAGGGTCCTGTCCATAAATCCGATGCCTTCTACCGCTTGCATGTGTGTGACGTGTCCCTTCTCAGACTTGTGGATGCGTATAACTCATATGCCAGGAGGCCAACTTCAACTGGAACCTGCTTCCCCGGGAGAGAGGCCGGAGGTTCGGG
>JAGWBG010000215.1:3658-4161 GCA_021296015.1 Dehalococcoidia bacterium
TAACCCCAAGGCCGAAGGGAAGCAGGTACGGAATTTCAGCATAATACTAACACCCACATCCCTCTGCCCGTGGAAGACCGTGCCGGGCAGGAGTATTGCTATAACTGTGTTATCGAAAGATACCAGACCCACGCCCACAACCTGGCCCTTCGGATGATGGGCAACTGGGACGCGGCGGAAGACGCCACTCAAGAGGCCTTCTTATCGGGCTACAGGGCCTTCAAGGGCTTCCGGGGCGATAACCTGGGGGCATGGCTCATGCGAATCGTCGCCAACGCCTGCCGGGACATGCTCCGAGTCAGAAAATCCCGCCCAACCGTGTCCCTGGATTTTTCACCTCTCGCCCCGGAAGAGCCTGGCAATTCATCTCTTGGCCCTCCCTCCACCGAGGAATCCCCGGAAGACTATGCCATCCGACGAGAGTTGGGGAGGAGCATAGAGGAGGGGCTTCAATCGCTGTCGGAGGAGCGTCGTGTGGCCGTGGTCTTGATATACGTTGAGGG
>JAGWBG010000216.1 GCA_021296015.1 Dehalococcoidia bacterium
CCCCGCCACCTACCACCACCACGTCCTCGCCTCTGAAGAAATTCCCGTCGCAGACGGCGCAGTAGGATACACCCTTTCCGGCGTATTCCTCTTCCCCGGGAACACCCAGCTTGCGGTGGGAACCGCCCGTGGTGACTATGATGGCCCTGGTGGAGTAGGACCTACTGTCGGTTTGGATGACCTTGGAAGGTTGGTCCAGATTCCCAACCCCCGTAATCTGCTCATGCCTCATTTCTGCGCCGAACTTTGCGGATTGCTCGCACATGAGTCGAGAGAGATCGGGGCCCTTTATGCCATCGGGAAACCCCGGATAGTTCTCGACCACGTCCGTGACCAGAATCTGGCCTCCACAGCCCACTCCGTCCAGAATGAGGGTCTTGAGCATAGCGCGGCCGGTATAGATGGCAGCGCTAAGCCCCGCGGCACCACCCCCCAGAATCACCACGTCGTAGTCAGTCCGCAAGATGTTACCTCACGCCCTCGTTATGGGATGGAGTCTGCGCAGCCTTTCGGAAGTATTCGACGGTCCGAGTCAGTCCTTCTTCCAGTGATATGTGCGGAGTCCATTCCACTTGTTTCCCCAAACTCGAGCTGTCGAGACAAATCTTGAATATTTCTCCCAGTCTCGCTGGGCCGTAGACGGGTCCCCACTTGTACTTTATGATGCCTTTCAGGGTCTCGAAGACACGATTGACAGAGGTCCCCTGACTGGTGCCAACGTTGTATTCTCCGTGACCTTCCTCCATGGCTAGAATGTTGGCGTCAATTACGTCATCAACGTATATGAAGTCCCGTTCCTGCTCACCTGTGCCATATATGACAGGCCGTTGTCCCTCCAGCATTGCCTTGGTGAAAATGGCTATCACACCGGCCTCTCCATGAGGGTCCTGGCGAGGGCCATATACGTTACCGTACCGCAGGGTAACGTAGTCAAGTCGGTAGATGTGGTAATAAAGCTGAAGGTATTCCTCAGCAACGCGTTTGGACAGAGCGTATGGCGAGATGGGGTTGATGGGGTGCTTCTCATCGCACGGTATATACTGGGGCTCTCCGTACACGGTCCCACCGGACGAGGGGAAGATGACTTTCTCGACCCCGTTTTGGCGAGCCAACTCAATGAGACGCAACGTGCCTTGAATATTGACCTCAGCGTCCTTTATCGGGTCTTTCACCGACTGGGTAACGCTTATCTGGGCCGCATGATGGTTGACGATGTCCGGCTGCTCTCGCTCGAATATCTCCTTCAGGCCCGGATAGGTCACGCCGGAATGGTAGAAGGTTGCGTTCTTGTTCAGGTTATGAAGCCTGCCGGTGCTCAGGTCGTCAACCACCACGACTCTGTGGCCCAGGGAGAGGAGCCTGTCCACCAGATGGGAACCGATAAAGCCTGCGCCTCCTGTGACCAGGACAGTTCGAGGCCTCAAAGCTCGGCCCTCACCAGCCTATCCTCATTTCCCTGAGACGCTTGACCCGGTCCTGTATAGGTGGATGGGTTGAGAACAGCCTGGAGAACCCTCCCCCACTAAGGGAGTTGTGGGTGTGGCCGTGTGATGAGCCACCACTGAGGGGGTTGACTATAAAGAGGTGTGCCGTCGCCTCGTTTACCTTCATTGGACTTCTCTGCGTGCCCATCTCCAGCTTCTCCAGGGCGCTCGCCACGGCGTGGGGGTTGCGGGAGGTTCGGGCGCCCGTAGCATCGGCGTCGTATTCCCTGGAACGGGAGATAGCCATCCTGATCAAAGTGGCCACAAAGGGCAAGACAAGCCAAACAATGAGCATCCCGCCAATGCCGGCTAAAGCACCGTAGCCGCCCGACCTTCGGAAGAATGACATGAAATAGCCGATGTAAGCCATCAAGCCGATGGCCATAGCCATGGTAGCTACCATAGTCATTATCAGGGTGTCCCTGTTGCCAACGTGGGCCAACTCATGGGCTATGACAGCGCTCAACTCATCCCGATTAAGGAGCCTTCTGATTCCGGTCGTCACGGCAATGGCCGCATTCTTGGGATTTCTGCCGGTAGCGAAGGCATTGGGAGAGTCGCTGTTGATTATGTACACGCGGGGCTTTGGTATGCCAGCCTGACTGGTCTGCTCATCCACAATCTGATGTAGCTCCCGGTCGTCCTCCTCGGTCACCTCGTGCGCTCCCGCCATGCGCAGGGCAAGCTTGTCGCTGGACCAGTAGGTGAAGAAGTTAAGGCCCAGGGAGAGGATGACGGCGACGATGAGTCCGGTCATGCCACCCGTCAGGTAGCCAGCGATAATCAGTATCCCACTCAGAACCAGCATTAACACGAACGTCTTGACAGTATTCATTCTTATACCCTTGCTTTCTGTCCCTTATTCTTTCTTGTACTCCCTATACTTGATTCCATTATATCATTTCCCGACACGATGCAAAGCTACTGTACGGGAGATGAAGCAAAAACTCAACTTGCCTAGCTCGGTCACTACCGTGAGAAGGAGACCTTTGCGTAACTTGTGACGAAGCTATATGCCACTGTCATTCCGAACCGAGCGAGGAATCTAAATCCTCTCTCCACAAAGCCACGGTGTCTTGGGTGAAACTCCCCAGATCCCTGGTCCGTCGCGGGCGGACTCGAAATGACTGGAAACTGGGGTCCGGGATGACGTGGTGGGGTGTCCGAGATGGCCGCGAGGGCGGGCCTTCCAATGGCTAGAGGACGAGGCCTTCCCGATATTGGGAAGGCCCTGAGCTTTGCGCGCTGCTCGTCTCCATTCCGGCTAGACCAACTGCCTGCGCCGGTTGGCGAGATAGTCAACCAGAATATATTCCCCCAGCTTGTCAGGACTGGTATAGAACACACGGCCTCGATTTATCCTGGTCATCTGGCCCACGAACTCAAAAAGGTAGGGACTCCGCTCCAGCATGAAGGTGTTAATCTTTATATCCTGGCGGGTACACCGGTTCACCTCTTTAAGAGTCTCCAGGATAGTACGCGGGCTGGGAGGGTACTGGAGAAATATCTGCCCGTCCTCCATGTGGGCCGTGGGCTCGCCGTCGGAAATCATCACTAGCTGCTTGGTGCACCCCTGGGCCTTGGACAGGAGCTTGCGGGCCATTACAAGGCCATGCTGAATATTGGTATAGGGGTCAAACTCATCCCAAGACAGGTGGGCCAGCTTCTCCGGCTTCACTTCCCGGGCATAGGTGGAAAATCCCACAATGTACAGTACATCCTTCGGAAACTGGGTCCGTATCAGGTCGTCAAGAGCCAGCGCTACTTTCTTGGCCGCTACAAAATTACCTCTCAAAGCCATTGAAAGGCTCAAGTCCAGCATCAGGCCGGTAGTATCCTGGGAAGTTAGCTCCGTCTGACGTATTTCGAAATCATCGGAGGTCATTCGGACAGGTGACCCAGGGACCAACATGGAGCCTTCCGCTTTGGACCTACGAACGGCGTTCATCATGCTGCGCCGGATGAGACGGTCAACGGGGTCGCCGTATTCATACTTCT
>JAGWBG010000217.1 GCA_021296015.1 Dehalococcoidia bacterium
CTACAGGGGATTACCCACACTTTATTCCGGCTTCCGCCGGAATAAAGGGGCCCGGGGAATGATGGGGAGGGTCGGTCACGACGTTTATTCGCGTATCAGTGATTGCGGTCGGTGGCGTGGTGGGGTATCATGCACTTGACCCCGTCTCTCCAGCGAAAAGCCTGCCCTGGCGTAGGCCACGGGCCGGAGTCCGGTGTGGCGGGGTATGGCGTGGATTCCCGCGTGCTCGGAGTGACGATAGCACCATCGAGAGCCAAACACACAATTTTGCATTCCTCTCTTAAAGTAGGTAGGGAGGATGAAGAGGAGGGTGACGACGATGATGCGACGTACCAGAGTTGTGGACATCCTGAGCCGGGAAAATGCGGGCGGCGAGGTCCTGGTACAGGGTTGGGTCAAGACAAAGCGCTCATCGAAGAACGTCTCCTTTATACAACTCAACGACGGGTCTACCCTGAAAGACCTCCAGGTCGTGGTGGACGAGACCCTGCCCGACTACACGCTAGCGGAATCCCTCAGCACCGGATGCAGCGTTAGCGTGGTCGGTTCTCTTGTCGAATCGCCGGGCAAGGGGCAGAAGTACGAGGTCCATGCCAGGTCGGTGGAGCTATTCGGCTACGCCGACCCTGAAGAGTACCCTCTGCAAAAGAAACGGCATACCCTGGAATACCTGCGGGAGATTGGACATCTCAGGCCACGCACCAACACATTCGGCGCTATGGCCCGCGTGAGGAATGCCGTCTCCTTCGCCATACACAGCTTCTTCCAGAGCCGTGGGTTCATCTTCTTGCAGGCCCCCATAATAACGGCCAGCGACGCCGAGGGCGCGGGAGCCATGTTCCGCGTCACCACCCTCGACCCGAATAACCCGCCCATGAAAGACGGGCGTGTGAACTATGGTGAGGACTTTTTCGGTAAACCGGCATTCCTGACGGTGAGCGGCCAGCTGGAGGCCGAAATCTTTGCCCTTGCCCTATCGGACGTGTACACCTTCGGACCAACTTTCCGCGCCGAGAACTCCAACACCTCCAGACATCTGGCCGAGTTCTGGATGGTGGAGCCGGAGGTGGCATTCTGTGACCTGGAGGGCCTGTCCGAGCTTGCGGAGGATTTCCTGAAGTACATATTCACCTACGTATTGGAGAATTGCGGGGAAGACATGGTCTTCTTCAACCAGTGGTACGACAAGAGCGCCATCTCCACCCTGGAGGGCATAGTCAGCTCCACTTTCGAGAAGCTGACGTACACAGAGGCGGTGGACATTCTGAAAAGCTCAGGGGAGAGCTTCGAGTTCCCCGTGGAGTGGGGGCATGACCTCCAGTCGGAGCACGAGCGATACCTTACCGAGGTGAAGATAGGCAAGCCCGTCATAGTCACCGATTACCCCAGGGAGATAAAGGCCTTCTACATGCGCCTTAACGACGATGAAAAGACCGTCAGAGCGATGGACGTACTCGTTCCCAGGATTGGCGAGATTATAGGGGGCAGCCAGAGGGAGGAACGCCACGACGTGCTTCTGGAGCGTTTGAGGCAGACCGGGTTGGATGAAAGGGATTTCTGGTGGTATATGGACCTGCGCAGCTACGGGACCGTGCCCCACTCGGGTTTTGGCCTGGGGTTCGAGCGGACTGTACAGTTCGTGACCGGTGTGCAGAACATCCGCGACGTAATACCCTTCCCCAGGACGCCGAACAACGCGGAGTTCTAGTCCGGCCCCTGATTAGGCAACGATTCTTGCCGATGACACCATAATAGGGCCTGTGACATAATGGCCGCAGGCCCTATTTTTTGCCCCTATTTTTTTGCCAAGGTATAGGTCGAAGATGACTGACTCCACCGGCAAGCTCCAGGCAGACCTGGGAGCAAATGGCCCCGTTTTCCGCCACGCCTGCGACGTTCTGGGACGACTCTACCTCCAAGTTGAGGATGAGCCTGGGGTGCAGGTGCGATTCCGGGAGTGGCAGTCTCGCACCTCCGCCAGCCGGCGCGCGCCCGTGGGCGACGAGGGGCTTTTCGTCGTGCACACCTACCTGGCTACCTTGGCTCGCCTTGTCGCCCTCCATCATATCCGGCCCAACACCTTTCTTCCCAGCCGGGATGACTACGTCAAGGTTATCAGCGGCGACTACTTCCGAGAGAGGGACATCTACAACTTCGTAGAGGACGACTTCTTCACGTGGGGTCTCAATCCGAAGGCGTTGGATGACTTCCTGGAACTGGCGGAACGGCTGATGGATGCCCTCACCGCTTATGACCTCACCGGCGCGGGAGGCCGGGACCTGCTCAAGACCCTCTACTACGAGATGGAGCACCCTGAATCCATGCGCTATCGGGGAGAGGGGCACACCCCTGACAGGCTGGCCCGGCGAATCCTCTCGGAGGAGCTAAGGATCAAGGACGCTCCAGACCTGAGCGTCTTTGACCCCGCCTGCGGCCCTGGCACGTTCCTGTCCACTGCCATCCACCTCATCACGGAAGGGATGGCAGGACGAGGAGAGGACGAGTTCGACACCCTGCTGCACGTCCTGAACAGTGTGATGGGAATAGACATGAATCCTCTGGCCGTCACCGTCGCTCGCGCCTCCTACCTCCTGGCCCTGGGCGACCTGGTGAGCGGCCCGCATCCGCCGGTGCTGGTCCCGGTGTACCTGGACGACCCTATCAGGGTGCCGGATGCTGGCACAAGTGAGTCACTGCACATCGTTCAGACCACGGAACCCGGCGTGGCATTTGAGATACCTGACAGCCTGGTGGACGACCCTGCCCAGCTGGACTGGATATTCCATCGCATGGCCCAGTACCTCCACGCCGCCGAGTTCCGCGCTAACGTGGAGGGGGAGGAGCGGGCTACCGAGGAGGTCATCAACTCCCTCTACGCCTACCTCACCTCTCCCAAACGTGCGGGCCTGCGGGAGTTGCCGCCCCTTTCATCCTTTGACGCCGGGGTGCTATGCAGGACGGCCCGGAGCCTCATCAAGCTGGTCCTGGAGGGCAAGGACACCCTCTGGCTGCATATCCTGAAGAACGACCCGGCCACAATCTACCTCAGCCGCCGCAAGTTCGATCTGGTAGTAAGCAGCCCGCCCCGGCTCTCCACCGAGCAGTCCAACCAATTCTTCGCCACCAGCGCCGACCTGTACCTCAGAGACGGCGGCTCCATTGCCTTCGTCATGCCCAGGGGGGTTGCAGCGACCGCAGGAGGAGGCAGCCTGCCGGGGCTTGAACCGGACAAGACGTTGGAGCTGGAGGACTACTCTGTGTGGGTGGCGAGACGTGGGGAGGTAGCAGGGTAGTGGTGGTATAATATAGCTGCCCCGGCTTGATCGGACAAAGGCTTCCTTGCTAGCCTTATCCATATCCTGCCGTGGTGGTTGAACGTCGGCGGGTGCTGGTTTAGAACTCCGAATGGAACCGGAGCGAAGGCTGGATAATCCTAGAGCACAAGGATGTTCTCAATGAAGGTAGTTGGGGAGATTTTT